>NZ_JBAHYJ020000040.1:0-4189 GCF_036697665.2 Scytonema sp. PRP1
CTAGAACACCGATTCAGTAATCAGGATAAAGTAGCAGACTGCTCAGTAGTGTTAGTAAAAATTTTGGCAAGGACATGAAGATTATGAACAACGGCGGTACGGCGGAGGTCAAATAAGTTTTTGCGAGTTCCAACGTAACGAGCTTGATCTCCTTGCCAGCGACCAATATGAGATAAGGAATGCTCGACACCTACCCGTTCCCGGAGCTTGGCGCGACCAGCAGGAGTTAATTGACGTTGTTTTAATTCCTGGAACAATGGCTCATCAGGATGAATGGAAACACTTCGTCCAGTTCGGGAAGTAGTACAACTGTCCCTTAACGGACAACTCGCACAGATATGCTTGGGAAACTGGACTTTGCCGCCAACGGCGAAAGGTAAAGTGACTTGATTAGGACAACAAATAGTCTGATTGTCCCAGTCTAAAGTAAAAGCAGTTTTAGTAAACCGCTTACCATTTCTTACTTGCCAAGCTTTACAGTAAACAGTCAGTTCATCAGTTCTGTTTTGAACCAAAGAACTGCTCAAGTAAGCGCGGTCAATGTGTAACTCAACCAGGTTCACTTTCTGGCATTTTAAGTCGATGGCGATCGCATCAGTAACAGATGCCTCAGGGATATTTGCTCTTGTGACCCCAACGGCGCGAACCAGCCCATTGTCTAAATCTCGTAAGACATGACGTTTATAACCATCAAATAGCTGAGTTTTGCTTTTACGCCCATGTCTCATTTCTTCGTCTTCGATGGAGATACGTCGTTCTTTGGCAACACCTGTTCGTAGTTTTATCTCACCATGAGCATCCACTTCCACATCTTGGGCTTCAATTAGCCTTGCGGTCTCCAAAGCCGAACGAAGTTGAGGGTGTTCGGTATTTTCTGGTTGTACTTGTACAAAAGTCTCAAGTCGCTCTAAAGCGTCTAATACAATCCCTAAAGCCAAATTTTTCTGGTCTGGGTTATCCCAGTTCAAGTCTAAAGCGGCTTTCAAGCTCGAACCCGCAACGATGTCTACCCCAATGTCATTGGCAACTTTTGCCAGCCCCCGCCCCTGCTGGTTAGCTATCACGCCGAGCGCTTTTTTGAGCGCGTGACCCAACAAATTATATGTATCCTCGACCTTCGATGCTCCCCACAAGGGACTGGAATCAAGTGCTGCCCGTAACTGCCTTGAGCCAAAACCCTTCGTTTGCTCTGCTAGTTCTACTGTTCTCTCAATGAGCCTACGGTCGAGACCTTGGATAATTAGCGCCGTGCGAAATCTGGCCAATGTCGCCTGGGAAAAAGGCGCATTTTCACAATCTATGCAATCCAGCACTAACTGCCAACGCCTATCCATGATCAGTGCTTCAATTGCTTCCGCATCTGAAGCCCCTGTGTAAGCTTGCAAGATTGTCGCTAATCCCAGTTGTGCTGGTGCTACTGGTGGATGCCCTTTGGCAGAATCTGCATAAAGCTTGTTCAGGTCTTCTTGAAATTCATCATCAAATATTTGATGGCGATATTGCCGTAAGAACGTAAACAGCTTTGCCCGTTTAATGCGCTTAATGATACTTTGCTCTGGTGCTGATAGTTCTATCGGTGGTTGCCAATTTCCTGGTCGCATACGTACATTCTCAGGTTGAGCTAGCACATTTCTTACTTGAATCTACCTCAATTCAGGCTACACCTCTCCTTGAGACTTTGTTAAATATCGCTCAAGGCTTACTTATCGCTATAAACGTTGGCTGGCAAGTATTTGCTCTATTTTCTTCTCTATTATTTACTTCATGCTCAACTGAATTTTCTTTTATCCCCCGATTACTGAATCGGTGTTCTAGCAGGGGGATTAGTCAGCTGGGGATCAACACCCATATCAGCTACTACTTTGCGGAAAACAGTAATTTGTTGACCAAAATCGAGTTGCTTAAGTTCTTCTAATACCTTTGCGCCATCACGGGAGAGTTGATAGCCGTTTGGCATGGGAACGACGAAGCCTTGAACCATAAGTTCGGATAATTCGTACCACAGAGCCAATTTGGTGTTATTACTGAGAATACCGTAGGAGCGAGAAATTTGAGTATTTCTCTTAGCAGCTAGGTCACGCATCACCTGTAACTGCTCATCATGAGGCATCTGCTTAATTTGATTTAACAAACCTTCAGCTAGCTGTAAACGCGCTGCACCTGTGGCTGCTGGTGTAATGGAACGGCCCATCTCTGTATAAGCATACCAAAGTACTGCCAACTGGTCGTCCACGCTTAGGCTTTGGAACACAGCCACGGTGGAAGTAACAGCATCACCAGGCTGAGTGCTGTAATTGAAGGGATTGGGGTAACGGCTTTGTGCTGAATCAGTTGTAAAAGTCATGATTGCCCCACTGTCAATTAGTTATTACGCTGCAAATCAGTAGGAGGCTTGTATTTTTTTGTTGCCTCTCGATTTACATATTGCATTATCTCTTTACATTTTGCAAATAAAATTTATAAATAGCATGAATAGCAAAAAGAAATAGGTGTATTGACTGAATGGTGTAGAATAGATAAGCCATGCACTGGGCAAATTAAAATAAGAAAAATGAATCGATCCTCGGGAACAAACAGCAGTGAGGTGAAAAAGAAGGCTCTGGAGTTGGGATTCCATAAGGTTGGAATTGCTGCAGTAGACGGGGAAGATTTAACACAGACGCAAAGATTGCAAGCTTGGCTAGCGCTTGGTTATGGTGCCGACATGGAATGGATGGCAAATCCGAAGCGGCAAGATATTCGTCAGGTTATGCCAGAGGTGCAAACTATAATTAGTGTCGCCCTGAATTACTACACACCTCAAAAGCGTCCCGAAGGAACAGAATACGCTAAAATTTCCCGTTATGCTTGGGGACGGGATTATCACAAAGTCATGCACAAAAAACTCAAGGCACTGACAACTTGGCTGCAAGGACTTCATCAAGGCATTCAAGCACGATACTATGCAGACACAGGTCCAGTGCAAGATAAAGTATGGGCGCAAAAAGCTGGCATCGGTTGGATTGCCAAGAATGGTAATGTGATAACACGAGAGTATGGCTCTTGGGTCTTTTTAGGGGAAGTGCTGACGAATTTGCCGTTGGAGAGCGATCGCCCGCATACAGAACACTGCGGTAGTTGTACTCGTTGTATGGAGGCGTGTCCCACAGGGGCGATTACCCAGCCTTTTCTGGTGGATGCCAATCGCTGCATAGCCTATCATACAATTGAAAATCGAGATGAAGAATTGCCCCAGACAGTCACACCCCATTTACAAGGCTGGGTTGCTGGTTGTGATATCTGCCAAGAAGTTTGTCCTTGGAATCAGCGCTTCGCCAAAGAAACAGATGTTGCAGAGTTTGAGCCGTACTCTGGGAATGTTGCACCCAAGCTGGTAGAATTGGCGCAAATCTCAGATCAACAGTGGGATAGACAATTTCCGGCATCGGCGTTGCGACGGATTAAACCAGAGATGTTACGACGGAATGCCCGTGCTAATCTAAACGCATTCCACCAGGGGAAAGAATGACCCAGAAAGTAATCATTTTTGATTTTGATGGCACAATTGCTGATACAGTAGATGCGTTGGTAGGTATAGCCAATGGCTTAGCCCAAAAGTTTGGCTATATACCAATCACTCAAGAGGAACTTGCCCTCCTGAGAAACTTGAATTCTAGGGAAATCATCAAGTACTCAGGAATTTCAATTTTGAAAATACCTTTTTTGGTTAAAAAAGTAAAATCTGAATTAAAAAGCAAAATCAAAGAATTAAAGCCCATTTCAGGAATTAAAGAAACCTTAGTAGTGCTTAACAATAACGGTTACAGACTAGGGATTATAACTTCTAATTCTCAAGACAATGTTACAGATTTCCTCAGAGTCAATGATTTAGATAACTTATTTGATTTTGTTTACTCAGGCGTCACAATCTTTGGAAAAACAACAATCATTAACAACGTCTTAAAACAAAAACAAATCAAACCTCAAGAAGTTATTTATGTTGGAGATGAAACCAGAGATGTAGAAGCATCCAAGAAAGCAAATATTAAGGTAATTGCAGTGACTTGGGGTTTCAATTCACAGGAAGTACTAGCAAAACAAAATCCAGATTTTTTGATTCACGAACCCTACGAATTGTTGGAAGTCATCAAAGGGTTAAGCCCAGATAATTGAACAAATAGATTTCTTGCAAAACTATGGTTAATTGATA
>NZ_JBAHYJ020000036.1:0-3720 GCF_036697665.2 Scytonema sp. PRP1
TCCGGATTGAATTGCCGGAAATTGAGGCACTGTTGAGTCAACATCCAACTGTGCAACAAGCCGTTGTCATTGCCAAAGAGATTGCAGGCGACAAGCGCTTAGTTGCATACTTGGTACCCCAAGCTGAGGCAGCGCCTGCAACCAGTGAGTTGCGCTCGTTCCTTAAACAGCAACTGCCTGAGTACATGGTGCCATCTTATTTTGTGGTGCTTGATAAGCTACCACTCACACCAAATGGCAAAGTTGACCGCAAAGCACTACCAGATCCGGAACACACTCGAGTAGAAGCCGAAGCATACGTTGCACCCCGAAACGAGGTTGAGCGAATCCTAAGTAGTGTTTGGCAAGAGGTGCTGAATCTGGAGAAGGTGGGTGTCAACGACAATTTCTTTGAACTCGGCGGTCATTCACTTCTGGTCATCCAAGTTCATAGCAAACTCAATAATAAGTTACTTGGAATCAACAGAGATATCTCAGTCGTTGACTTATTTAAATATCCAACTATAAGTACTTTGGCACAATATCTCGGTCAAAAACAGGATGTAAATGCACCAACTAGGCAAAAAAGTAATGACCGTGCCAGCAAGCAAATAGAAGCTCTAAAACGACAACCACTCATTAAACAAAGAAAGAAAACCAATGGATAACTGGGAAACACACGATGGAATGGATGCGATCGCCCGTATATGCCCGGAGGGTTTCCTCCAGAAACCCTCCCCTCGAATCTTCGATTCGAGGCAACAAAGCTCCGCTTTGTTGGGGCATAGGGCGCGCTTTGCGATCGCTGTAATCCGCATGGCGGGTCGTTTTCCAGGAACCAAGAATGTTGATAAGTTTTGGCAGAATCTGCGCGACGGTGTTGAGTCCATTTCATTGATTGGTGAACAAGAGGAGATAGAGCTATGAAAACTATTGAAGAGTTTTTGTCTTATCTCTGCACATTGGATGTAAAACTGTGGGCAGATGGTGAACGTCTGCGGTGTAGCGCCCCCGAGGGAGTACTGACACCATCTCTGCGTACTCAATTGCAAGAGCGCAAAGCAGAAATGCTCGCGTTTCTGCAAAAGACTAATCTGGCTTCAAGTCCCAGTCTAGCCCCGATTCTGCCGATTTCACGCTCGGAAAAGTTACCTCTGTCGTTTGCCCAACAACGCTTGTGGTTTCTACAGCAGCTCGAACCCGAAAGTGGCTTTTACAACATTCATGTGCAGGTGCGCCTTGAAGGTCAGCTTGATGTCACTGCCCTTGAGTACAGTATCAATCACATCATCAGCCGCCACGAAGTCCTACGCACCAATTTTATTCAGGTAAATGGACAAGCGATGCAAGTGATTGCCAACAGCGTGAAGATAACATTGGCAGTCGTAGACTTGCAACACTTAGAGCCACAAGAGCGAGAAAGCACTTGCCGACAATTGATCCTTGAAGACGCAGCGCAACCGTTTGACCTGGCAACTGAGGCACTAGTGCGGGGTAGTTTGTTCAAACTGACAGAAAAAGAACACGTCTTGCTACTCGTGATGCACCATATCGTTTCAGATTGGTGGTCAATAGGCGTACTGATGAGCGAGTTAGGAGCAATCTACCAAGCTGTGTACAATAATGTACCAATTCCCCTGCCAGAGTTGCCGATTCAGTACGCTGATTTTGCTCATTGGCAGCAGCAGTGGTTGCAAGAGGAAGAACTGAGGAAGCAGGTGGGATACTGGAAAGAACAACTTCAAGGTGCGACCGCTTTGTTGGAACTGCCAACCGACCGACCGCGACCAGCGATTCAAACTTACGGAGGAGCTACTGAAAAATTTATACTCTCCCAGGAACTGTGTGACGCGCTGACTGCCTTAAGTCAGCGACAAGGCGTAACGCTGTTCATGACGCTCTTAGCAGCGTTTCAAACATTGCTGTATCGCTACACCAACCAGACTGACATTTGTGTCGGCACACCGATCGCCAACCGTAATCGCGCCGAAACAGAGGGGTTATTCGGGTTATTCCTCAACACTTTAGTGCTGCGTAGCAATTTATCTGGCAATCCCAGTTTTCTTGATTTATTATCACAAGTGCGGCAAGTTGCTCTTGGTGCTTACGCTCATCAAGACCTGCCATTTGAGCAGTTGGTCGAGCAATTGCAGCCAGAGCGTTCTTTAAGCCACACCCCGCTGTTCCAAGTGATGTTTGTGCTGCATAATACACCGATGCAAGTGTTGCAGCTTCCCAACTTAACGCTCTCTCCATTGGAACTCGAAAGCTCAACTGCTAAGTATGATTTGACCCTAACGTTAAAGAACACCGCCCAAGGATTCACTGAAGACACAGCGGTTGGATTGAGTGGGTTTCTTGATTACAATACAGATTTGTTTGACGCCGCCACAATTGCGCGGATGGTACAACACTATCAAACTTTACTAGAAGCAGTTGTTGCCAATCCCCATCAAAAGGTAGCAGAACTACCACTGCTAAGTGAGCGTGAACAACATCAGCTCTTACGGGAGTGGAACGATACCCAAGCAGACTACCCGAAACAATTGTGTCTGCATCAGTTGTTTGAGCAACAGGTCGAGAAAACACCCGATGCAGTGGCAGCGGTGTTTGATTCGGAAGAACTAACCTACAGTGAGTTAAACGCCAAAGCCAACCAACTGGCACATCACCTAGTTTCATTGGGTGTTGAACCAGAAGTGTTGGTCGCCATTTGTGCAGAACGCTCAACTGATATGTTAGTCGGACTGCTGGCAATTCTAAAGGCGGGTGGCGCATATGTACCCCTCGACCCGATCTACCCACCCGAGCGATTGGCGTACATCCTAGAAGACGCCTGTGTCCCTGTGCTGCTTACACAACAGGCGGTAGCGGACAAACTACCCGACTTCAAGGGGCGTGTTGTCTACTTAGACTCAGATTTGCCCATATCCCAAAGTTCGTCCAACCCCAACAGCAATGTCTGCCCCGAGAACCTAGCTTATGCCATCTACACAAGCGGTTCCACTGGACGACCCAAAGGAGTACAAATTTGCCACCGCGCCGTGGTGAATTTCTTAACCGCAATGTCTGCTCAACCGGGGATAGTACCATAAGATGTGCTGGTGGCGGTGACAACCATCACCTTTGACATTGCCGCATTGGAATTGTTCCTACCATTGAGTACAGGTGCACGCCTCGTCCTCACCCCCGATTTGATGATCGATGGTGGTCAAAGCACTGCAGCCTTAGCGACATCAAGCGCCACAGTCATGCAAGGCACACCAGCCACATGGCGAACATTGATGCAAGCAGGCTTCGTTGGCAACCCGCAATTGAAAATACTCTGCGGCGGTGAAGCTTTCTCTCGCGAACTCGCAGCTCAACTGATTGAGCGTGCTGATACCTTATGGAATATGTACGGTCCGACTGAAACCACCATTTGGTCAGCCGTATCTCAAGTACAGGCAGGTTCTGGCTCGGTGTCTATAGGAGGCGATCGCCAACACCCAATTCTATATTCTCGATACCAATAATCAACCAGTACCAGTAGGTGTCGCAGGTGAATTGCACATTGGTGGCGATGGCTTGGCGCGTGGCTACCTCAACCGACCGGAGTTAACAGCGGAAAAATTCATTCCCGACCCCTTTAGCGCCAGCTGGTGACAAGGCTGTACAAAACCGGGGATTTAGTCCGCTACAAGAGTGATGGCAACATCGAGTATATCGGACGCATTGACCACCAGGTGAAAGTGCGTGGCT
>NZ_JBAHYJ020000094.1:0-3209 GCF_036697665.2 Scytonema sp. PRP1
TGTGACTGATGCTTGTGACGCCTTGATACAACTCGATTGGTACAGCACACGTTGGTTAATTGAGGAATATCACAAGTGTCTTAAAACTGGTTGCGCTCTGGAAAAGCGTCAACTCGAACAAGCTACTTCTTTGGTGACATTACTTGGCTTTTTTGCGATTGTGGCTGTGCGATTGCTACAGCTACGTTCCCTAAGCCGCACTCATCCTAATGCCAAAGCTTCTTTTTTTGTGCCAAAAGTCATGTTACAAGTTCTCGTCGCCCGCTTGCGCTTGTCTTCCCCTGAACTCACCCTTGCCGAGTTTTGGGTGGCGATCGCTCGTCTTGGTGGTTTTTTAGCACGCAAAGCAGATGGTCTTCCTGGTTGGCAAACTTTATGGCGAGGTTGGATGCGATTACAAGATATGTGCTGGGGGGCTGATTTTGCCACCCAGTCACTACAAAGATGTTGGTAATGACAAGCGCTTAAAAGCATGGAGGAATAAAAATGCGGATCATCGTATTTAAAACCCCCGGATTTATCCGTGGGGTATTCTGAATTCTGACTCCTTTTTAGATTTTTCTGTCACTAAATATAAGTTTTCTGAAAAAAATAATATTATTTAATAAATGAATTTTTGTAGATTTTTAAAGTGTATTCACAAAGGTATTGATCCAATAACTGCAGCAATAATTCACTCACGCTCGCTTAGCTAAAAACGCCACACTGGTAGAAATTATATCTGCAATATCTAGTGGATCAAGTGAATAAATCTTTGCTAAAACCTCTTTTTTAATCATCTCAGAACTTAGGGTTTTGCCGCTTTTTACTTTCTCTAATGGTTTTCTCTCCAAACCTTGACAGTACTCTGAGAGAGAAATTTCTCCATGTAAGTAAAGTTGGAGCATTTTACTATCTCCACCGCTTAGCTTCGCCAATCGTTGAAAGTTTTTGGAGTCAGTTTCCGGAATAGTTTTACCCTTCAACCACCGATACACAGTTGAGAAATCTACACCAATGGCTTCGGCTAAAGTAGTTTGAGTCCAACCGTCTTTTAGTAGCTGCTCAACTAATTGAGCCAGCCGATCTTGGCGTTCCTGCATGGTAGAAGACCCGGAATCATGAGTCATAAAAGTTACTTTTGGGGTCATACTTACGTAAACTACTTTAGTCGTTGTTCCACTGTGTCCTAAACTTCCGCACAAGGGTACGGCTAGAATCAGACATTTTAAACTTTCATCGTTAATCCTAATGTAACTACTTTAGAACCAAAACTCCCACATTTACAAGGGTTTGAGGAACTTATTACAAAAGGCTTGACCATAAATACCTTTTTTTGTCTGTTTTATGGATTACAAATTTAAATATTAAGAAATTTTAACTATTAGTATCATCAATCTTGCATTATGCAAGGCTTAATATTGCATAGTGCAAATCTACCTGATGTGTATAAAAGCATCAGTCAAGAATGGAGCATTTAGATAACTTTCATACAATCAAAGACTCTCAACCTTGTCGGGGGAGAAAACATATCAATGTCGTCCTCTAACTCTACTGTTGATTTGGACACACTTAACCCTACTCTCACTTACGGCAGTGAACAAGTAGAGTTAAGTCAGAACTGCAAGCAAAATAAGACCAAGACCAGTGGTCAAAACCTATTGAGCGTAGAAAACACCCTCAACAAGACTGAGGCACTAGAACTCAGGAGGTTGGAAGCTACAGTAGAACGTTGTTTAAAAGCGTTTTGGGAGATAGGACAAGCTTTATGTCAGATTCGAGATAAACGCTTGTATCGGGAGAGTTACAAAACATTTGAAGAGTATTGTATCACTCGCTGGGAGATGTCCCGGCGCTCGGCGTATCAGTTGATTGAGGCAGCTAGCGTTTATGAAAATGTGCGCCATGGCGCACAAATTCTTCCCGCCAATGAGCGCCAAGCCCGTCCTCTAACAGCACTTCCTCCCGAACAACAACGAGAAGCTTGGGCTAAAGCAGTTTCTACAGCTCCAAGTGGCAAAGTCACAGCTGTTCACGTTGCCCAAGTTGCAAGAGAATATCAAAAAGCAAGTGAGTTAACTACACTCAAAAAACAGAAAACTCTTGACCAACAAAAACAATCAACTAATAACTCTACACCGTCAATTATCCGGATCTGTTGGAATTGCTCTCATTGCAGCCGAGAGTACCTCGATGATCCCCAAACCTTTTATTGCTATCAGTTGGGGAAATTGAGCTTTATCGAAAAAGATGGTAATCAACGAGGAGCCAAATGCGAATTCTGGACTGAGCGAGGGGCACAGTCAGATGAAATCAAAAAGGCTCGCTCACCCTTAGGAGAAAGCTTTACCCTAACTCTACAGCTTCCCGCCCACTTGCTACCGCTGATACAAGACGCTGCCAAAGAGTCTGGTTTGGCTGTAGTAGACTGGGCAGCAAAGCTTTTAGAAGAGGCAGTTTCCAGAAGGAATGCTGCTCATAATACGCAGATTTATCAAGATTTTATCGATATTCCAGCGTCAGAAGTTGCGTAATTTTAGGTGACGAGGGTAGCACAGCGAGAGTAGGGGCTTGTTGAATGCTAGGGCTATGCATTTTTTTGCATACTTATGGAGCACAGCTTCTAGAAGAGTTAGGTATTTGATTAGCTAAACACAGTGTCGCACAAGCTTTGTACTTACCGTCATATGGCGATAGAAATTTTGCTGTCTACTTTTTTATGAAAAATTATATTGTTCTGGCTACGTTTTTAATACCAATTCTCTATGAAGATGCACTAAATTAGTAGAAGCAGAAACAGGGTGTAAAGTTATGGGAAATAGCTTTCAAGTCGAAGTATCCGAGAGCCGAGAACAACTACAACACCGATTGCGCCATGCGGTAACAGCGACAACCAAAGAAAGGCTACAGATGCTCTACTGGATCAAGACTAAGGCGATCGCAACAAGACAGGAACTGTCGCAGCGGCTAGAACGGGATGAATCAACTGTATATCGGTGGTTGCAACGGTATAAGCAAGGCGGGATTGATGAATTGCTTGAAGTCAAAACTCCTCCAGGCAAGTCAGGTTTAATACCAACGAAAGTAATGAGCCAACTGACAGAACGTCTGAGCCAACCTGAAGGATTCAAGAGCTACAGCCAAATCCAGGAGTGGCTTACTCAAGAATGCCAGATTGTAGCTGCATACAAAACTGTACACGCTCATTGTGCGTTACAAACTCAATGCTA
>NZ_JBAHYJ020000060.1:0-2860 GCF_036697665.2 Scytonema sp. PRP1
GGAGTTGCTCCGGCGCGAGTAGGACGAGGGACGGGTATCTTCCACACAGCGGGTGAACGAGATGAACTGATTGCTGTAGTAGAGGATGGGCAAAACCTCAGCCTGAATAGCAGTAGCTTCAAGTTTGTATAGAAATTGAGAGATGTTCAAGGTGCTTACTAGTTGATCATTCATTGAGAAAAGCAACATGGCTATCATCACTGTTACAAATGCTGCCAACAGTGGAACTGGTTCTCTTAGGGATGCGATCGCTCGTGCCAATGCTGGAGACACCATCAAATTCAGTCCTACTCTGGCAGGGCAAACGATTACTCTTACCAGTGGTCAACTTTTAGTCAACAAAAGTTTGACCATTGATGGTGCAGGTGTTACGGGCATCAAGATTAGCGGCAACAACGCTAGCCGAATCTTTGACGTAACAGCACCTAGTTCAACTTTCACACTGCGGAACCTATCTCTAGTCAACGGAAGAGCCAGAGGCACAGGTGAAGAAGGTGCCGGAGGGGCTATCAGAACGGCTGGCGAAGGACAACTCATTGTTGAGAACAGCACCTTTCAAAATAATGCTTCGTCTGGAGAAGGGGGTGGCGCTATTTGGGCGGGCTATAACAGCACCAATACCATCCTCAACAGCACCTTTAATGGCAACGACGGTACATCAGGTCAAGGAGAACGAGGTGGGGGTGCCATTGCAGTCAAGAGCAAAAGCAGTCTCACTGTTAAAAACAGTCAGTTCATTAACAACAAAGGAACTAATGGAGGTGCAATTAACAGTCTTCTAAGCGGACTCACAGTTGAAAACTCCACTTTTCTGAATAATGACTCAACCGCAGGTGGCCCCATAGGCCCTAATACCAAAGGCTATGGAGGAGCCATTTACACTGACGGAGCCAATGCCTCTGGCCCGAATGCTACACCGGGTTCTCAAGGAGGTGTCATTACAATTCGCGGTAGTCGATTTGAGGGTAATACGGGTGCCGGACAAGGAGGAGGACTATTTCTATTTGCCTATCCTCCAGACAAAGTGGTAGTTGAAGACTCGATCATCACCAAAAATAAGGTAATTGATGATGCCAAGGGAGATGCTCTGGGGGGTGGTCTTCGACTTGGCAATGCTGAATTTACGATAAAAAACACTACATTTACAAATAATCAGGCCCTTGATCAAGGGGGTGGCTTATGGGTAGGAGAAAAGTCTCCAGGCACCGTCATTGATAGTACCTTTTCGGGCAACCGGGCTGAAAGTGTTGATAAGAGGGGAGGACTGGGAGGAGCAATCACTCTAGCTAATGGCTCCAATCCTGTCGAGATCATTAACACTCTCGTTTCCGATAACTATGCTGGTTTTCAAGGTGGAGGCTTTTGGGGTGGAGGCTCATCCACGACTGTTAAGGATTCTGTGTTTTTGGATAACGTTGCCAACAATGGTGGAAACAACTGGGACATTAAGAACCACACAGGCGCTCAGTTTAGCGATCGCGGCGGCAACATTCAGTGGCCACCCAAAAATCCAAACGACCCAACCGATCTGAATGTCACGGCAAACATTAGGTTGGTTGATCCTACCCCCACCGATCTGAGAGATGTTGGGAGTAATGTAAGCAACCCTGGACAAAATGGTAATCCTGTTGTGGGTAATCCTAATCCCAGCGACCCAGTTGTTATTCCAGATCCAGATGGCACCCCCTCGCTTCCTAATACACCCTCTCTAATTGCTAGAGATGATTCCATTACCACACGCCAAAATGCTCCAGTCCGTATCGATTTCCTGAAAAATGATTCCCTACCTGGCGATCGCCCCTTCACTCTTAGTATTGCTAATCGTCCTACGCGCGGTAGTGCCCAAATCAACAATAACGGCACCCCTCAAATTGCATCCGACGACTTCATTCTCTATACGCCTAAAAACAACATTACAGGGCGAGATAGCTTTACCTATCAAATCAACACGGGCAGCGGTACGTCTACTTCAGCAGTGGTGAGAGTTGCGATCGCGCCTCAACTCCCTGCTGCCCAGCCCCTCAACCCTAATTCCCAATCCCCTTCATCCCCTACTTCTGATCTCAGAACCTTGCGATATGAAGCAGAGCAGATGAGCCTCAACACCTACAAGGTGGAAGGACTGGAACACTCCCAGGCATCAGCAGACCGCTACATCTCACTCCGCAGCACAGGTAAGACCTCCGGTAGCGCTAGCGGTGTGTTTCGCGGGACAGCAGGCACTTATCAAGTTCGAGTCGGCTACTACGATGAAAATGATGGTCAGTCTTCTGCCAGCGTCACCGTTGCAGGTCAGCGTAAGAACTTCAAGCTTGACAAAGACCTGTTTTCTGACTCTGCCATGCATGATGCTAGAGCCGTCATCACCACTCACTCGGCGGTTACATTGAAGAGTGGCGATCGCTTTGAGATTACGGCTCGGTTGGATAAAGGTGAGTTTGCTCGGTTTGATTACCTGGAGTTTGTCCCTGTCAATCAAAGGAGTAGTCGGGTTGTTGGACGCAATGAGACTGCCAGAACGGTGATTAAAGGAAGAGCGGGCAATGATACGTTGATTGGCTCGAGCGCTCCGAACAAGCTGCATGGTGGTAGAGGCAGTGACCTGTTGGATGGAGGAGGCGGAAACGACGTGCTGATTGGAGTTGAGGCTAGAGACGCGAACCCAGGACGCACCGAGAAGGATGACCTGATGGGTGGACGAGGGAGCGATCGCTTCTACTTAGGAGATCAGTCCAAGGTGTACTACGACGATGGCAGGTCTGACAAGGCTGGATTAGGAGACTATGCTCGGATTCAAGACTTCAACGCCAGTGAAGGAGACAAGATTTATCTGCATGGCAAGGCAGAGGACTATCGCTTA
>NZ_JBAHYJ020000045.1:0-2666 GCF_036697665.2 Scytonema sp. PRP1
ACTAAGCCTTTCCCTTCCCCTGTTCCCTTTGTTGGGTCGAGCAAAGCAAAACCCTACCTCCTCTCCCAAATACCCAACCCCCGCTTCCTATGACTCAAGTTTCCTCGAAACCTTCTTTTCTCAAATCTGTCGAGACCCAGACTGTGTCTGCCGATTTGTCCGATCGCCAAACCACATCAGCACAGCCAGCCGTTGTACTTCCTTCACCTTCCTCCCAAGGCTCCCTCTGGTAATTTGTCCGGTTATCCGCCAAGGATTACGCCGCCGATCTGGTGGTGCTACCTTCACCCCGCTCAGACAAAAGGCAAAAACTGCCGTTGCGATTGCTGTTGATTGTGCCCTTCGTCGTCCAAATCTTTGGCGCAGTGGGTTTGGTTGGTTTTCTTTCTTTCGCAGTGGGCAAAGAACGGTAAACGATCTGGCAGCGGAGATTCGGAATGAAACCTCAGCGCGAGTTCAGCAGCATTTAGAAAGCTCTCTAGCAACGCCCAAGTTAATTAACGAAATTAACGCTGAAGTGGTTCGTCAGGGGCAGATTCAAGTGAGAAACTCCCAGAGTCAACTGCACTTTTGGCAGCAGGGAAGCCCGTTTGAGTTGGTTAGTGGGATTTATTACGGCAATCAACAGCGGGAGTTTATCGGGGCTTTTCGGTCAGGTGAAGACCGAGTTTTGGAGATACAACTTGTTGATCAGGCAAACAACTATATCGGTGACTACTACAACCTCAACCCAAATACTGGCGCTCTTGAATTGCGTAACAGCGACAATGAACCCTATGACCCTACAGGTCGTCCCTGGTATGAAGCGGCTGTCAATTCTGGGGAAGCGGTTTGGAGTGAAATTTATCCAGATTTTACGACTTTGGAACCCGTGATCACCGCAAGTCAGCCAGTCTATGTCGGAAACGGTGGGGTGACTGGAGTAGTCGGGGTGGACGTATATTTGGATGATATTAGTCGATACCTTAGTAGTCTGGAATTGGGAGAGTCGGGGCAATCGTTTGTCGTCGAACGTTCTGGATTGCTCGTTGCCAGTTCAGATTTAGATCCGGTATTTACGCCTGCGGAACAGGAAGAGCCAGAGCGTATTGAAGCGATCGCCAGCGATAATCCTCTGATTCGTACGACCGTCAATAACCTGACCGAAGCAACTGGCAGTTTGGATGCGATCCAAGAGCAGACCCAGCTAGAGTTCACCTACGAGGGTGAAAGGTACTTCCTGCAAGTCACCCCCTACCAGGATGACGGGGGAATTGACTGGCTCATCGGGGTGGTGATTGCAGAGTCAGACTTTATGGCTCAAATCAATGAGAGTACGCAAGCCACAGTCCTCCTGTGTTTTGGTGCGCTGGGCGTTGCCATTGTGTTGGGCGTTTTCACCTCGCGATGGGTAACGCGACCGATAGAGGAGTTGAATCAGGCATCCAGGGCGATCGCCGAGGGAGAGTTAGACCAGGTCGTGCAAGTCAAAGGAGTCGATGAACTGGGTGAACTCGCCTACTCCTTCAACCAGATGGCAGCCCAACTGCGAGACTCCTTCAGCGCCCTCGAAGAAACCAACCAAGCCCTCGAAGCAACTAACCAAGAACTGGAGCAACGAGTCGTTCAACGCACCGCTGAGTTGCAGCAAGCCAAAGAGAGCGCCGACCAAGCTAAAGACCTCTCCGAACAAACCAGAGAAGAGCTACAGCAACGCGCGCTGCAACTGCTCCAGGAAGTAGACCCGATCCGTCAGGGCGACCTCACCGTTCGCGCTCGCGTCACCGCCGATGAGATTGGCACCGTCGCTGACTCCTACAACGCCACCGTCGAGAGCTTGCAGAAGATTGTCGCTCAGGTGCAGGCCGCTGCTACTCAAGTAGACGATGCCACCCGCGATAACGAAGCCGCTGTCCAAAACCTCTCCGAAGAAGCCTTGCGCCAAGCCGCTGAAATTACTGCCGCGCTCACTCGCATTGAAGAAATGTCGGACGTGGTGCAAGCGGTCGCCATCAGTGCCGAACAAGCCGAAGCTGCTGCTCAGCAAGCTGCCCAAACCGTCGATGAAGGCGATGCCGCGATGAACCGCACCGTCGATGGCATTCAAGCCATTCGCGCTACCGTGGCTGAAACCGCCAAGAAGGTCAAACACCTGGGTGAGTCCTCCCAACGCATCTCAGCCGTCGTCGAGTTGATTGGCAGCTTTGCCGCTCAGACCAACATGCTCGCCCTCAATGCATCGATTGAAGCCTCTCGTGCTGGAGAAGAAGGGCGTGGCTTTGCCGTCGTCGCCGCAGAAGTGCGTGCCCTCGCCAGACAGTCAGCAGAAGCAACCGAAGAAATCAGGAAGCTCGTTGCCAGCATTCAAGCCGAGACCAATGAAGTGGTTGCAACGATGGAGTCGGGCACTGAGCAGGTTGTCAGCGGCACTCGACTGGTTGATGAAACCCGACAGAGCCTCAACAAGATTACGGCGGCTACGGCTCAGATTAGTCGTCAGGTGAAAGCCATTGCTCAAGCCGCAACCATGCAGACTGAAGCGTCCAGAACCGTCACTCAAACTATGCAAGGGGTCGTGCTGACAGCCAACCGCACTTCCACAGAAGCTGCCCAAGTTGCCGCTTCCTTTGACCAACTGCGTCAGGTCGCTCAAGACCTCCAAATAGAAGTCAGTCAGTTCAAAGTCA
>NZ_JBAHYJ020000118.1:0-2528 GCF_036697665.2 Scytonema sp. PRP1
ATTGCAAGTAGTGCGCTAGTTGGTTGGCTTTGGCGTTTAATTCACTGTAGCTTAGGCGTTGCTCTTCAAATACTACAGCAATAGCATCCGGCGTTTTCTGGACTTGTTGCTCAAATAAGTGATGGATACACTGTTGTTTCGGGTAGTCGGCTTGGGTGTTGTTCCACTCGATAAGATACTGGTGAAGTTCACGCTCACTTAGCAGTGGTAGCTGTGATAGCTTCTGATGCGGGTGTGCAACAACTGCGGATAGTAGAGTTTGATAGTGCTCTACCATCCGCACAATGGTGGCAGCATCAAATAAGTCAGTGTTGTATTCGATAACCCCCATCAATCCAGCGCTTGTGTTCTCCAGAAACAAAGTTAAATCAAACTTAGCTGTGGACGTTTCAATTGGCAAGGTTGATAAGCTTAAATCAGCCAGTTCCAAACAAGGCATCGGCGCATTTTGCAGCACAAACATCACTTGGAACAGTGGTGTATAACTTAAAGAACGCTCTGGCTGCAATTGCTCGACTAACTGTTCAAACGGTAAGTCTTGATGTGCGTAAGCACCAAGGGCAACTTCCCGCACTTGTGATAGTAAATCAACAAAACTCGGATTGGCAGATAAGTCACTGCGCAGCACTAGGGTGTTGACAAATAAACCGATTAACTCTTCGGTTTCTGAGCGATTGCGGTTAGCAATTGGTGTGCCCACGCAGATGTCAGTCTGTCCACTATAGCGGTACAGCAATGTTTGGAACGCTGCCAGCAATGTCATGAACAGCGTCACTTCTTGTTTTTGGCTCAAAGCAGCGATCGCCGCACTCAATTGTTCTGAGAGTAAGAATCGAACAGTTGCCCCGTTGTAAGTTTGAGTTGCAGGTCGCGGTCGGTCTGTGGGCAGTTCCAACAAAGCCGGGATACCCGCCAGTTGTTGTTTCCAGTATGTCACCTGCTCTGTGAGCACCTCGTGCTGCAACCACTGCTGCTGCCAATAAGCAAAGTCGGCATACTGAATCGGCAATTGTGGCAACGCAATTGGTAGCTGATTGCACAGAGCTTGGTAAACGAATGCTAACTCACGCACCAGTACGCCGATTGACCACCCATCCGAAACGATGTGGTGCATCACCAGTACCAGGACGTTTTGTGTGGGTTCAAGCTGGTACAAACTAGCCCGCACTAACAAATCGCCTACTAGGTCAAACGGACGCACTGCTTCTGCTGTTGCCAGTTGCTGGCAAGTGATTTCGCGCTCAGTTCGGTCTAGCTGTTGCAAGTCTGTTACCGCCAGTGTGAAAGTCATACTGTTAGCAATCACTTGCATGACTTGCCCATCTACCTGAATAAAGTTGGTTCGTAGGGCTTCGTGGCGGTTAATTATATAATTGAGGCTTTGCTCTAGCGCTGTGATGTTGAGTGCACCTTGAAAACGCACAGCTACTGGAATGTTGTAAAAGCCGCTCTGGGACTCGAACTGCTGTAGGAACCACAACCGCTGTTGAGCAAACGACACTGGCATCTGAGCAAGGCGTGGTACTCTGACGATTGGGGAAGTTTGTTGAGATTGCCCAGTATGTTGAGCAGTGGCAATCGACTCAGCTAAGGCAGCGACAGTCGGTAACTCAAACAAGCTACGCAATGGTAACTCCACAAAGAAGGTGCTTTGCACACGCGACATCAGTTGCGTTGCCAGTAACGAATGCCCTCCCAAGGTAAAAAAGTTATCATGGATGCCCACCGACTCGATTCCCAGCACCGATGCCCAAATGTTTGCCACCATTTCTTCAATCGGTGTTCTGGGAGCAACAAACTCCTGTGATGCTTCAAGCTGTCCGGAGGGGTCTGGTAGTGAAGAGCGGTCAACTTTGCCATTCGGTGTCAGTGGTAGCTTCTCAAGAACACAAAATAAGATGGCACCATGTACTCTGGCAGTTTCTGTTTGAGGAACGAGCGCAATTCACCGCTCAGTGGTGTTGTCTCACTCTGGGTACTAAGTATGCGACCAACCCTTGTCGCCTACCATCTCTTTTGGCAATGACTACAGCTTGTTGCACAGTTGGATGTTGACTCAACACTGCCTCAATTTCGCCCAATTCTATGCGGAAGCCACGTATTTTGACTTGGAAGTCAACGCGTCCGATATACTCTATATTGCCATCGCTTAAGTACCGGGCTAAGTCACCAGTTTTGTACAGGCGAGAACCAGGTTCTGAACTAAAGGGGTTAGGGATGAATTTTTCGGCTGTCGTTTCCGGACGGTTGAGGTAGCCGCGCGCTAAACCCACACCACCAATGTGCAACTCGCCTGCTACACCCACTGGTACTGGTTGATTGTTGTGGTCGAGGATGTAAATTTGTGTATTGGCAATTGGGCGACCAATCGGCACCGTCAACAGTTCGCTGTCTAATTGGCATTGCCAGTAAGTAACATCAATTGCTGCTTCTGTCGGTCCGTAGAGATTGTGCAGTTTGCACCCCAAACGCGCAAAAAACTTTTCTTGCAGTTCTTTTGGCAGAGCTTCGCCACTACAAAATACTTG
>NZ_JBAHYJ020000103.1:0-2497 GCF_036697665.2 Scytonema sp. PRP1
GATTAAACTCAACGAGGTTGTCACCAACCCCGTTGGTCTTCAAAACCGTGCATGAAAGTTTCCCTTCACACGGCTCCTCAATGATTAGGTGCTTTTCATGCATACCTCATTACCCATTTCTCCTCGACTTTTTCAAGTCTTCTGGTGGGATTCAACGGCTCGGTACTATTGCAACCGGATTGTGCGCCAATGTTACCATCATTGGTAGTTTTTGTGTCGTGGCAATGTCTGTGCATAAGTTGCCAATTTTCATAACAATCCTTTCCATCTTTTGATTTAGGGATTATATGGTCAACTTCCATCACATCGCTTTCGCGGAAGAACAGTCCACAGTGGGCGCATTTCCCTTTCTGTTTTTTCAGGAGCTTTGTAACTCGTGAAGGTAGTTCGGGATTCTTGCCCATGCGGGAACTCCAGTAAACTAGGTTGCCATCCAATGGTGAGGCTTTTCCCTTGACCTTAATGTGCCGGATTATTGGAGTTTGGGCATGGTCAATTAACTTTAGGAAATTGTCCCCATTTTTGGTTGAAAACACCCAGTTATCTCCACCTATAGAGTGCCAATATTTATTTGACACCCACTCACCCGATTTCTTTGGATGACGGCGTTTAGCCCAAGCTCTTAGCTTCTGGTACACTAGGTTATCTAGTTCTGAGTAAGCAACCTTACTTACTACAGTGGCATAGTAATTTGTCCATCCCCGGATGATGGGGTTTAGATGGGCAATTAGAGCCGCTTGGGACAATGCCTTGTGCGATTCGATTACCTCTGCGATTTTATCGTAGTGTATCTTCTGCTTTTTGGAGCTTGGGGTGATTATTGTTTTATAGCCTTGCTTAGAGTGATATTTACCAACGGAGAATTGTCGGATGGTAAATCCCAGGAAATCAAATCCTGGTTTTTCAAGCTTATACTCCTGAAGAGTGTGAGCAAATCTCGTTTTGCTTGGCTTGAGTTCTAAACCCATGTCCAGTAACCATTCGGAGATGACCTCCTTGCATCTTAGGACTACGGTTTCGTTCTCATGTAAGATGACAAAATCATCCGCATAACGAATTACGTCAGGTGATTTAAACTCGGTTCCTTTTTTGTGAAACCACGTTTCCCGTCCTGTATGTGACATTTTGGGAAACTCTTGTTTAACCCGTGACTCTAGACCGTGGAGGGCTATATTTGCCAGTAGTGGAGAAATGACTCCGCCTTGAGGCGTACCCTCAGATGTCGGGAATAACTGCTTACCATCCATTCCCCCAGATTTTAGCCATGCCGCTACTTGACGACGTATGGTTGAGGTAGTGTTTAGCTTTAACAGTAATGCCTGATGGTCGATTCGGTCGAAGCACTTAGAAATATCAGCATCAAGCACATATTTTGGCTTATGATTGATACCTATAAATATCGCTTCAATTGCATCATGACATGAGCGTCCTGGTCTAAAACCATAGGAATTCGGCTCGAATTGAGCTTCCCACTCCGGTTCTAGAGCTAGTTTTACTAGTGCCTGCATAGCTCTATCGTGCATAGTAGGGATACCTAAAGGTCGCTTTTCGTCTGTGCCTGGTTTGGGAATCCAAACCCTGCGAGTGGGTGAGGCTTTTTTGCTTAACTTTAGGTTGACAATCATAGTTAGACGCGCTGCTGGGGATAGGTTTTTTATCCCATCCACTCCTGCTGTCTTTTTTCCTTGGTTGTCTTGACTGATTCTACGCACGGCTAGAAGTTTTGCCGACCGAGAACTCATTAACAATCTCTGGAGATTGTGGACGGTTTTCACATCACTACGTTGAGAGGCTTGATAAATGCGCTTTTGCATCTTGTACACCTGTCGTTCCAGCTTGCGCCAGTTGATAGATGCCCATGTTTCCGTAGTCTTTAAACTCGTATAAACCATCTTTAATGCTACTCCCGTCCTTTATCTTCCCAATCACCGTGAGTACGTCTGCATATCCCTTACATTACATAAAGGCTTTAGCTTCTTAACTCAATCTCCCCCACTCGTAGCATCCGGTTAGTACCTACTTGGAGAATCGACCTCAGCAAGAGCGCTTCGAGGGGTTAATTCGTTCCGACTGACCATTCTTTATACCCTTAGAGCGATGCTCTCCACCTGGTTTATTGGAAGTGCAAATTGGTCAACGATATACTTGCCAACTCCTTATCCTTTGCCTTTTGGCTCCAGTGTTGTTCAGCCTTATTACACTGGTTGTTCCTTAAGATGGTTAAAACACACCTTCAAGCTTTTCGCTTTACTCATAGGCATTTTGCTCGATGCGTACCAGTTTAGGCTACCAGTACTAACACCTTTCATCCCCGCTTTACGGATTGATGACTAGTCTCTACCGTAGGGGAAGTGCTTTCACCGCTGCACCTGCGGGGTAGGATTTTCACCTACATGGTCAGTCAGTTGTCAAGGTTCTATTAGGATTTCTCCTCTATTTAGCCTTGCGCCTAATCCCTGAGTGTTACTACTCATTTCTAGGCAACGAATCACACATA
>NZ_JBAHYJ020000116.1:0-2235 GCF_036697665.2 Scytonema sp. PRP1
CTGCTATCTTCCAACGAGGAAAACGTCCAAGAAACTTTCAAATTAATGAAACCCGGCAACGGGATTGAAACTAGCGAAATTTGAGCTTGCTTGTGAAGTGGCTTCTACTTTCAAATTAATGAAACCCGGCAACGGGATTGAAACAGTACGCAGTGTGTGCTCGTTGATGTGTTGGGCTATACCTTTCAAATTAATGAAACCCGGCAACGGGATTGAAACACCCACGCCATTGGCAACCTCAAAGCTTTAGGCAAGGACTTTCAAATTAATGAAACCCGGCAACGGGATTGAAACAAATTAAGGCATCGGCATCCGCTATTCTATCGTTAATCTTTCAAATTAATGAAACCCGGCAACGGGATTGAAACACCAACTTCTGAACAAAGAGAGACGCCGTGCTAAACTTTCAAATTAATGAAACCCGGCAACGGGATTGAAACTGGTTTCGGGATGTTTTTAGTAAATCCCAGTACTTAGCTTTCAAATTAATGAAACCCGGCAACGGGATTGAAACTGTAGGTAGCACCGGAAATAGTACCGGGGCGCACGACTTTCAAATTAATGAAACCCGGCAACGGGATTGAAACAAACGGTTGCTTTGGTCGGCTTGTCGTTTCACCCTTGCTTTCAAATTAATGAAACCCGGCAACGGGATTGAAACTAATTCTCAATTGCTTTGCGTCCACCTGGAAGAGCTTTCAAATTAATGAAACCCGGCAACGGGATTGAAACAAAGCCATTTGAACTTATCCCTTGATGATGACTGGTGCTTTCAAATTAATGAAACCCGGCAACGGGATTGAAACGCAAATGCAAATGATCGTGTCACTTCCGACTGGGTCACTTTCAAATTAATGAAACCCGGCAACGGGATTGAAACAAAGCTAGACCCCGGTGGAGTTCGGCAACAAACTCTTCTTTCAAATTAATGAAACCCGGCAACGGGATTGAAACTCGCGTACAACTTTTCCTAAAGTGTGTGGATCAGGACTTTCAAATTAATGAAACCCGGCAACGGGATTGAAACATGAGCTAAATATTTTTTGGCAACAGACGTTAAACTTTCAAATTAATGAAACCCGGCAACGGGATTGAAACTTCCTGTTTTCCAGCGCAAGCATGCCAATAACTCTTGTTGCTTTCAAATTAATGAAACCCGGCAACGGGATTGAAACCGATCGCAACCTGGGCTTCGGAACAGGAAAACCCAACTTTCAAATTAATGAAACCCGGCAACGGGATTGAAACTATTCTTCCTTTTCTCCTAGTGGGGATAAATCTAAGACTTTCAAATTAATGAAACCCGGCAACGGGATTGAAACATTGCTTCAGGCGTGCGATCGCATTCTAGAATTTTCTTTCAAATTAATGAAACCCGGCAACGGGATTGAAACTGAGAATTAAACCTGCTATAAACAAACCTCCGGAGGGTTTCACTTTCAAATTAATGAAACCCGGCAACGGGATTGAAACCTCTTTGGGTAGAACCACCCCAATCCCCTCCAGCTTTCAAATTAATGAAACCCGGCAACGGGATTGAAACCAATACTGTGATTGAGGTAAATAAAGCTGGCACTAGCTTTCAAATTAATGAAACCCGGCAACGGGATTGAAACATTCTTCGCACTGATGCCAGCGTCTTGAGTCGCTAAGCTTTCAAATTAATGAAACCCGGCAACGGGATTGAAACCAGAGGAAGGCGAAGCACTCGCAGAATGGATCAATCTTTCAAATTAATGAAACCCGGCAACGGGATTGAAACAGCGTTTGAAAATGCGATCCGCAGTTTGATGACCACCTTTCAAATTAATGAAACCCGGCAACGGGATTGAAACACGCAATGGCGGATCGTTATGTAAATGTATTTGTAACCTTTCAAATTAATGAAACCCGGCAACGGGATTGAAACGGACACTACAGCCAAATGGTAGCCCGTCGGAGTAAACTTTCAAATTAATGAAACCCGGCAACGGGATTGAAACGGTATTCTGCTGGCTGTTACGTTGGGCAACATCCATCTACTTTCAAATTAATGAAACCCGGCAACGGGATTGAAACAATAATTCTACTATTCTTACCCTCATCAATCTTGCCCACTTTCAAATTAATGAAACCCGGCAACGGGATTGAAACCTCCTAAGTACTCAGTTTTGTACACGATTAAGCCCTGGCTTTCAAATTAATGAAACCCGGCAACGGGATTGAAACTAGGAAGAGTTAGATTTATTAAGCAAC
>NZ_JBAHYJ020000023.1:0-1835 GCF_036697665.2 Scytonema sp. PRP1
GCAAGAGGTGGCAGCAATCGTTGTCGAAGCGATACAAGGAGAAGGTGGTTATATTGTGCCAGAGGATGGGTTTTTGCAGCGGCTGCGGGAAATATGCGATCGCTTTGGCATCCTGATGATAGTAGATGAAGTGCAATCTGGCATGGGACGCACAGGTCGCCTGTTTGCCATTGAGCATTGGGGTGTGATGCCCGATATCATTACTACAGCTAAAGGTATAGACTATATGAACGAATGCAACATTTACCACTAATACCAAGTAATTATGAATTATAAAAATATATTACCGATAACTCACCTCCATATTTTGTACGTTGCCACTCACCTATTAGCGTTGTGTGTCTTCTGGTTAGAATTCAATTTGTTCTGGGTATTGCTTTGTTTGATCAGCTACTTTGTTCGTCAATTCGGAGTTGTGGCAGGATACCATCGTTACTTTTCTCATCGGTCTTTCAAAACGTCGCGTTGGATGCAGTTCCTCCTAGCTCTTCATGGCAGCCTGTGTGCCGAGCGTGGTCCTCTGTGGTGGGCGCAGACACATCGTCTTCATCACCGCTACTCGGATACACCCGATGACCTTCATTCGCCACGTTATCAAGGGTTAATTTACTCTCACAGTGGTTGGTTCTTTAATAAACGCTTTGCGAAGACCGATTACGACCAAATTCCAGATTTCGCCAAGTTTCCAGAACTCGTATGGTTAGATCGGTGGTTTATCCTGCCATGGCTAGTTTTTGGTGCTGCTATGTTTTTCTTCTTCGGATGGGAAGGATTTGTGTGGGGATTTTGCGTTAGCAACGTGATGATTTTGCATACGACTCATTTGATTCAGTCAGCTTGCCATTGCCCTAACGGATACCGACGCTTCGAGACTACAGATGACAGCCGTAACCTTTGGGTCTTAGGTTTGGTGTCCCTAGGTGAGGGATTTCACAATAACCATCATTACGACCCCAGTTCTGCACGGCACGGATTTGTATGGTGGGAAATTGATGTAGCCTGGTACGTTTTGAAATGTTTGAATTGGCTCGGTTTAGTGTGGGATTTGAAAACTCCAAAGAAGTGGGAGAAGAAACACTCACTAAACTTTGGGACACTGAACAAAGATAAAAGTGGGGCAAAAACAGAGGGCTAAGATCCTTTGCTAGCAAGAATTGTCAAAGCTTTCTGCTGGAAAAAAACAGATGGATAAAGATCTTTACCCTGATTCGTAACAAGTTAAGGATTTTTGCAGTCTGTCAATAGTCAAACAGCAGGCGATCGTAATACCCATCCAAAAGCTGAGAAACTGAAAGTCAGTAAGTAACTGACCGAAATGCCTACCAAAAAGCCGAGAAATCCCGATCATGTGCGCCGTCGCTCCTCACCGCAAGCGGATAATGAAGCGAAACACATCGCATCTACAGGACTTGTTGAGTCCAGCTATCTACGCTCAAAGTGCGTATTACCGAAGTTTGGGGTTGCGATGGCACGTAGTGCCCGCCCAAAGGGCGATCGCGAATTCTCAACCTGACATTAATGGTTGCTGCGGTGTTGACATTAATTTGGCGACAAGTACCATCGGTGCAAGAGTTGACTCGGATGTTAGAGCAACAGGAGTTACTTTGGGGAAAAGCAGTACTCGTATCGCAACAAGCATTGTCACAGCGGTTTCTCGGCTTTCCGGCAGAGCTATTTGAGCGTGTTTTTCATGACTTGTTACCCCAGTTGCAAGCACGTTGGCATCACCGACAAAAACGACCTCTTCCAGTTGCAGTCACATACGCACGTAAGTATTTTGAAAACATTTGGACTGCGGATGGGTCAACATAGAATCAACCGAAATAGAATCAAAA
>NZ_JBAHYJ020000010.1:0-1821 GCF_036697665.2 Scytonema sp. PRP1
TCTAGACCTCCACTTGGTGTTACCCAAGCTTCATCCTGGACATGGTTAGATCACCCGGGTTCGGGTCTATAAACAGTGATTAACGCCCCTTTCAGACTCGCTTTCGCTTTGGCTACGTCTCTGACTTAACCTACCACTGCTTATAACTCGCCGGCTCATTCTTCAACAGGCACGCGGTTAGACGTTAAATCGTCCTTCCACTACTTGTAGGCTAATGGTTTCATGTTCTATTTCACTCCCCTTATCGGGGTTCTTTTCACCTTTCCCTCGCGGTACTGGTTCACTATCGGTCACACAGTAGTATTTAGCCTTACGAGATGGTCCTCGCAGATTCACATGGGATTTCTCGTGTCCCATGCTACTCGGGATTCAGCTACTATCCTTAAGTTTTCGACTACAGGACTCTCACCTTCTTTGGTGCAGTATTTATCTGCTTCGTCTAACCGCTAGATTCAATATTGCTGTCCCACGACCCCAACAAGTAAACTCGTTGGTTTAGGCTGTTTCCCGTTCGCTCACCACTACTTGGGAAATCGAAATTTCTTTCTCTTCCTCCAGCTACTAAGATGTTTCAGTTCGCTGGGTTGGCTCTTTCCTGTCTATATATTCAACAGGCAGTACTTGGGGTTGCCCCATTCGGATATCTCCGGATCAGTCGCTTGCTTCCAGCTCCCCGGAGCGTTTCGTCGGTAACTACGTCCTTCTTCGCCTCTGTGTGCCTAGGTATCCACCATTAGCCCTAATTAGCTTGACCACTTTTAAACATTGGTGTCTACCTGCGTTTGATGCATTCAACTACCAGTTTTTTGTACTAATAACTGATGCAATCAACTTCGCATTTGACAAGTTGCTATGCAATTTTCAAGGTTCTGTCTGGACTCTCGCCCAGCAGTCTTGCTTTGGTGAACAAGATTGCTGAAAAAGTTTATCCAATTGAGTTTAAAGCTTTGGGTTTATTGCCTCTGGCAATGTCTCATTCCCATACCTTCCTAGTTTAACAAGCCATCAAGTTTGTTGAGTGTTAGAAACCGAACAATACTTGGCTGTTTCTGGAGAAGGTACCGAACTCAATAATAGTTTGAAAGCCAACAGCCAATCTCGAACGACCTAGGGATGACTTCTCTTGGACCTAATAAATTTATGGGTTCGGTCTCTGGAGAAGTAGGTCTCCCTGTTAAGGAGGTGATCCAGCCACAGCTTCCGGTACGGCTACCTTGTTACGACTTCACCCCAGTCATCAGCCCTACCTTCGGCACTCCCTCCTCGACGGTTAGCGTAACGACTTCGGGTAAAACCAACTTCCATGGTGTGACGGGCGGTGTGTACAAGGCCCGGGAACGTATTCACCGCAGCAATGCTGATCTGCAATTACTAGCGATTCCACCTTCACGCAGGCGAGTTGCAGCCTGCGATCTGAACTGAGCCGTGGTTTACGGGATTTGCTTGCCATCGCTGGCTTGCTGCCCTTTGTCCACAGCATTGTAGTACGTGTGTAGCCCAGGGCGTAAGGGGCATGCTGACTTGACGTCATCCCCACCTTCCTCCGGTTTATCACCGGCAGTCTCTCTAGAGTGCCCAACTTAATGCTGGCAACTAAAAACGAGGGTTGCGCTCGTTGCGGGACTTAACCCAACATCTCACGACACGAGCTGACGACAGCCATGCACCACCTGTGTTCCGGCTCCCGAAGGCACTCTCCCGTTTCCAGGAGATTCCGGACATGTCAAACCCTGGTAAGGTTCTTCGCGTTGCATCGAATTAAACCACATACTCCACCGCTTGTGCGGGCCCCCGTCAATTCCTTTGAGTTTCACACTTGCG
>NZ_JBAHYJ020000104.1:0-177655 GCF_036697665.2 Scytonema sp. PRP1
GCCCGGTTTTGGCGTAACGAGGTAAGAACACCGTAACCATCTAGTTCTGGCATCACAATATCGCAAAGTATCAAGTCAGGGGCGTGTTCTTGTGCTTTTTCGACGCCGACAAGACCGTTTTCTGCACTAATGACATCGAACCCTTCCGCCTCCAAGCATTCTAGAAAGATATTTCGGTTTTCTGCCTCATTTTCAATTACTAAAACTTTTGTCATGTTTCCCTCAATCTTTAGTTATTCTTACTGATTGACATAATGGCAATGTGATTGTAAAAGTGGTACCAACGCCTACTTCACTCTCCACAAAAATTTGACCACCATGTATATCCACAAGCTTTTTGACAATTGCTAGCCCCAGTCCACTACCTGGTCTATCGCCAACATTCCCACCTCGATGAAATGCTTCAAACAAGAGTTGTTGGTCTGCTTTTGGAATACCAATTCCTTTGTCTTTTATCTGGAAAATAACTTTTTCATCTTGGCAGGAAAGTACCAAATCAACCGTACTGCTTTTTGGAGAATACTTGAGCGCATTCGAGAGTAAATTCGTGAGAATTGGCTGCAGCAATTTTTTATCCATGCAAACTGCTTGACAATCACCTTGACTGACAAAGGTAACTGTATGTTGGCTGCTTTCGCTCAAATTCATTTGAGCTAAGATGTCATGGCAGAATTGAATCAAATTAAGTGGTTTTGGCTCAAACTTTAGCTTTCCTGCTTGTGCTGTATCGATGATGAAAACTTCATCCATTAATTGATTGAGTTGTTCAACTGTTGTTTGAACCCGTTGGAGATACTGTAGTTTTTTCTCCTCACTCCAAGTGTCACGATGACGTTTCAATAAGCTCGTGGAGAATGAAATCATGTTCAGCGAAGAGCGGAATTCATGACAAATCATGGAGACAAATCGCTCTTTTTGTTCACCTCGTTCTTCTTGTGCTACATTTTCGTCAATTTCTTTTTCTACTTGCAAACGGTTGGTGATGTCCCAAAACTCCATACTGTACCGATGATTTGCTCACCAAGCCGCAGAGGTTGACAGTATCGCTCGAAAATCCGACCATCTTTCAACTCCAGAGTATCGTAGCCCTCAACATCTGCTTGGCTATCTAGTTCCTGGATACGCCTGCAAAAGTTATCTGGATCTTTCAGTTGATTTTTATAAAAAGTCAGGCATTGATTATGGTTGCGTGACTTAACGAGGAATTCTGGAATTTGCCACATTTGGACAAATTTCTGATTAAAACTAACAATATGTCCCTTGGAGTTGACTGCAACAACACCTTCTGCAGTGGATTCTAGAGTTGCTTGAAGTAAAGAAAGAGACTTTTCCAGTTCAGCCTCCGCTTGCAGACGCGCAACTTTCTCGTGGTATAGTTGTTCTGATACGTTACGTAATTTAGCAACAAGGTTTTGCGTTCTAGAGTCTAGAGCTTCATTACTCCTCTGTGAGGGTAATAAAGACAGCTTGCGGTTGTTGGTATCGCGAAGAAACATACAACTATACTCCTTACTGTTGTATTTCACATAGATAACGGTAATTTTTACTGGAAAGCTTTGACTTTCCTGAATCTTAAGTAGTTTATGTATTCATATATACAATTAACTCTCAGAGCTTACGCACCCTTGACGGCATTTCAGGGATTTCAGACGTTGCAAATCCCCCTAACCTCCCTCAAGAAGGCAGGCTTGGTGTAAGTCCTGTGTTTGATAGTTTTCTAGTGCTTTAATAAAACTTGTAGTCATTCCTGTTAGGAATAACCAACAAAACTGTATGCTGCATCAACGACTTTTTGTATAAAAGCATTTTTCTGAAATTGAAGAACTTGGTTTTTATAGAAAGAACTTCTCAACCAGTTCATGAATTTCATTATAAAGTTTCAACCAGGAAAAAATCTCTGAAAAACGTCTTGATTCTTACCGCAACGAATAGATAAACTTCCCTTGACTAAAGTTGACCACATAAGTAAATATTCTTATAACTTTCGTCATGGTTTATCCTGACTCTCATCCCAAATTATAGAAGTGGCATAAATTGCAAGTTGTGCTCGGTTCTTCAAATTCAAGCGGTTAAATAGATTGGTAACGTAAGACTTCACCGTGCCTTCCGAAATAAAAAGCCGCTGAGCAATCTCGCGATTGGTAGCACCTGTTCCAATTAAGCGCAACACATCTCGCTCCCTAGCAGGTAACTCAGTCAGAACAGTTGGGGTAGATTCGCGATGCTTAGAGGCTGAACTGGAAGATTGAGTTATCAACTTTTCCATTAGTCCGGGGGCTAGCTGCGTATAACCACGATGGACAAACCGAATTGACTCTGCCAATTCTTCAGATGGCATATCTTTGAGCAAATAGCCCTTGGCACCAGCCTGTATCGACTCAGCAATGTATTCATCATCATCAAAGGTACTCAGAACAATGACTTTAACTTTTGGAAACCGCTGAGTGATAACCCGCGTAGCATGCTTGCCATCCATGACTGGCATCCGCATATCCATCAGTACCACATCTGGTTGCAGTGCCTCTACTTGCTGGATTGCAGCTTCTCCATTGTCAGCCGTACCTACAACTTGCAAATCTGGCTCTAAGCTCAACATGACTTTGATACCGTTGCGGATAAGACTTTGGTCATCTACTAATAACAAACGAATCATAAAAATGCACCTTCTTTGTAGGCAATAGCTTAAGGGATACCTTGTAAAAAGCGGGACGGGATAGGGTTGGGTGTTCAAGCAACTTATAGCAGTGAGTGACTATCGTAGTAAGCTTTATCTCTATCAAAGAATAGCGGGAGCGCGAGAACCCCTACTCTTTAGAGAGGGGATGAAGCGCGACGAGCGAGGGCTTTAGCCCTTTGTTTCTCTTTATCTCTTTATTTTAGTTTATCTCTTACCTCCTACAAAATGTGCTATGATTTTGTAGGAGGTAAGAAACAAGTGTTAACTTTAACTTACGAGTACAAAGCAAAGCCTACAAAAGAACAGATCCAAGTGATTGAACACACTTTGGATATGTGTCGAAAAGTTTGGAATTTTGCTCTTCGTGAGCGCAAAGACTGGCTAAACTCTCGTTCATGTCAGGTTAACGCTTGTTCATTAACATCTGAATATATTATTCCAGCTTCGGAACCATATCCGAACTATAATGCTCAAGCCAAGTCTTTAACTTTGGCAAAAGAACAGTATCCAGAACTCAAGACAGTCAACGCCCAAGTGTTGCAACAGGTTTTGAGAAAACTAGAGACCGCATTTATCGATATGAAGCGTAAAGGGATGGGGTTTCCCCGCTTTAAGAATCGATACAGAATGCGGTCTTTTGTTTATCCTCAATTGGGTAAGTCTCAATTTTTAAGAGGCAACCAAATCAAGCTGCCACAGTTGGGATGGTTAGAGTATGTCAAGTCTCGCGAAATACCTGATGGGTTTGTTGTAAAACAAGCTCGAATAGTTCGCAAAGCTTCTGGATACTTTGTGATGTTGACGTTGGAATGTGATGTTAATGTGCCTTCACCAGTTGCCTCTGGTCATCCAGTTGGTCTGGATTTGGGTCTAGATAAGTTTACTGCAACTTCCGATGGTTTATTGGTTGAACGTCCTCGTTTTTTGAATTCATTGCATCGCAAGCTGAAATTGCTGCAACGCAGGCTAAAGAACAAAAAGAAGGGGTCGAACAATCGACATAAACTCAATCGTAAGATTGCTCGATTGCATCAACGTATTTCTGATACTCGTAAGGACTGGCATTTCAAATTAGCTCACAAACTTTGTGATAACGCTGGGATGATGTTTGTTGAAGACATTGATTTCCGGACGTGGGCTAAAGGAATGCACGGGTTACATACATTGGATGCAGGGTTTGGGCAGTTTATTGAAATCCTGAAATGGGTATGTTGGAAGCGCGGAGTGTATTTTGAAAAGGTTAGCAAAGACTACACCTCTCAAGTATGTCCGCAATGCGATACGCATACTGGGAAAAAGGAACTGAAGGACAGAATTCACTCTTGTCCTGAATGCGGTTACACTACTCACCGAGACGTGGCAGCCGCACAAGTGATCCGCAATCGTGGGATCTCTGGGCTGGGACGCAGCCTGGAAGAAAATGCCTGTGGAGACGGTCTGACGGGGACGGGAAACCGTCTAGTTAAGAGTCAAAGAAGCAGGAACAAAGGTGGAGAGGCGCGACTAAGTCCTTCGGACACGCTACGCGAACAGTCCGCCTCGTAACATCTTTTAAGAATCTCCGTGGCTTTAGCCCGGAGAGTACGTCAATAATACTCTCAGTTGAGCTTCTGCACTACGAACAACCGCAATTTTCAGACCACAGGTATACCAATTCTCTTCATAGGAAGGCTACAATGCTGACTGAATAAGCGCCATAGCGCGTAGACCTTTCTGAAAATGAGGCAGCTTATGGGTTTCAGGCTGTGCATGGCGGCAGTGCCATTGCTACTTTTACCCCAGATTGGTAGTCAAAGCCAGCAATTGTTTACGCTCTCCAACTTTAGCGTTAGCCTTTAAAAAAGATGTCGTACAGTGATAGCAGAATCTCCACCACAATCAGAATCACCACATACCACTCTACTCGCTGGCTACTGCTATGCTGCATGAACTCCAGCACTGTTTGTGCTGTTTGGGAAATGAGCTCTAGTTTGCGTTCCAAGGCATTGTGACGCTCACGGATTTCGTATTCATCTTCCAAGCGCAGATATAAGTTTTCTAGCTGTGGGGATTCCCACAGCAGATCCGGCTTATCGATGATCTCTACTCGACCGACAATCTTATGTTGAACTAACAATGTAGTGCCGAGTTGACGCAGTAATTCCCGACTCTGGCGTCTACTCCTGTTTTCAGAAAGGAGACTAGCTGCAAACGGTTCAATTTGATCAAATACAGTAGCTAGGCTAGTTTCATAATGAGACAGCACAACACTCTTAGCGAGAATATCAGCCACTATCTGCAAACGTTCTACACTAAAATCATGCAGTAAAATTGTTCCTTCCTTAACTTTCTCACTCTGTGCAACGTTGAGCTGAACTTCTACCTCTTCTGTTTCCGGGTCAGCAAAAGAGTCAATAACTTGAGACTGGAGTTTAGTCAAGAAAGCTACCTTTTCTACAGCCTCAAGGTTAAACAGGACAACTGCACCATAGTCCAGCAGTACCGCACAGCCGTGTTCACCTACTGTAACCATTACTGGCATAGCCGCCAAGCAAACGTAATTCTCCAATCTTTGTACGTTAATCTTCTTACCAAGGAATAGGGCTTGCGCTCTAAAGCTATCTCTGTCATTAAAAAGGAGTTTTTGCATTGTCGCCTTATGCTATATTCTGGCTGTTAATCTGTGCGGGTAGCGATAGCAATTGATCCGGCGTTGTTAGAAATCACTACAATCTCAGCTTACCAAGAAACGGATTAATTAATCTTTTTTGTTCGCCGAGATTACTACATCCTCATTTTCATAGTAATAGCCAATAAATTGCTATCGCTATGATTGTCTCTAATTAAACTAATCATAAAAATGTTTTGGTCACGCCACTGCCTGTCAATACCAAATGTAAGTTGTTTCCCTTTTTTTTAGTTTGTACGTTTTTACTAATTTTTTCATAATCGGAAACCAAAGTAATTTTATGCTTAATTTTGACCAGAAAGAAAAAGGTACAAGCCCCCAACTTTGTTATGGAAAAAGAAAAAATGTATTTCATCGAGTAGGCGCAAGAAATACGGCATCCTTGTTACAAGCCCCCAACTTCAGTTATGGGGTTCTTACTTTTGACTTTTGACTTTTGACTTTTGACTTCCCCGAAGGGGCTGACCTATCTTTTCTTACCATAATTTGGTTTCTTCTTTATCCAATAAGGGTTTTGGCGTGCTTGTCACCTCTTCAGGTATGCAAATTAAATGACACACATAATCCTCTCAAAGACTTATTGAGCAAGGCGAGAGTGTAAAATTCATTTTGCCCAGGTACTTATGATCAGGACTAACTTTTGTTTCGGCTCCATAAATACATCCGCTGTTGAAATTCAACAGCCACCTGAGCATCGGGAATTTTTTTTGCTATCTTTTCTACCAGCTCTAGTTCGCAAATTCCAGGTGAAGACTTGAGCGTTTCCTTCATCAGGAACGAGGCGAACGGTCCTACCAAATCCGTCAGTTGTTGCTTACATTGGCGCAGAAAACTCTCATCAATAATTTGGTAGCTCGATTGCGAGAGATGTCCCCCAGTGGTTTCCACTTGCCTGACGGTTGAGTTAAACACAAGCGTTACCCGCTCTTCAAACTCAGTTTGTTGAGCTGGAGGGATGTGAGACAACAGCCGCGCAACGAGTTCTTTGCAGTTAAGCACCTGTTGCGTCACTTGTTGCAGTAGAGATGAGGCGAGCGGACCAATATAGTCTGCCAAAATTTGTTCCAACCATGACGATTGCTCGTAACAAAGAACCAAGCCTCCTGTTGATTGTGTGGCGGTCAAAGCCAAAATATCAGCAGCAATATTGTCTAGTGAGTGCTTTTGCTGAAACGGCAGTTCAACCCTAAACTGACGGCTCTTTCTTGGTTCTGTTTCAACATGGAACTGACTGCTCAATGCTTGTCGAAATTCAGCAGCCACCTGAGGATCGGGAATTTTTGCTGCTATGGTTTCTACTAGTTCTTGTTGGGAAATTCCGGGCGAAGACTTGAGCGTTTCTTTCATCAGGAACGGAGCGAACGGTCCGACCAAATCCATCAGTTGTTGCTCGCATTGGCGCAGAAAGCTCTCATCAATAATTTCATAGCTTGAGTTCGATAAATAATGTTCGCTATTGGTTTCCAGTTGGCTGGGAGGAGGGTTTAACTTTGAGGATTGTTCGTTGTTACGACGAACTAAGGCTGCTGTTGGTGGTGCAGCGGTCAAGATAGAGACATTATTATTATTATTATGGGCAACGTTATTATAAGCAACGTTATTATGAGCAACGTTATTATAAGCAACCTTGATTGGCGATTTCTCTAGTGTCGCTTCTTGCTGGATTGGCAGTTCAACCTTAACCTGACAGCCCTTTCCTGGCTCTGATTCGATGTGGAACTGACCGCTTAATGCTGCCACCCGTTCTGCCATCCCTTTAAGTCCGAATCCCTTTGGCAAGGCATTCCGTCTAAACCCCTTGCCATTGTCCGCGACTATAAGTTGCATCGCGCCTGGAATGGTTTTGATCTGAATTTTCACTGCTGTTGCTGCTGCGTGCTTGCAGATGTTGTTCAGGGCTTCTTGCACAATTCGGTAGACTGTGGTATTAACCTCTTGAGGCAGAGCACCAGACAGATTTATGCAAGTCGAGATTGATAAGCCAGTGACTTGCTGAATATCTTCTACTAGAGATTCAATCAATTGTTCTAGAGGCTTGCCGGCATTCTCCGTTGCTCGTAACAAACAAACAGACTGCCGTACTTCCTTGATAGCATTGGCACCAAGCCGTTGAGCCTGCGTCAGAAACGATTTAGCTGCTTCAGGATCGAGCCTCCAAAGCTTGAGAGCAGTTTGCAACTGAATATTGAGCGCCGTTAGCGTTTGTCCCAGTGAATCATGCAAATCGCGAGCGATACGTTGGCGCTCTTTAGCTCTAGCGATGTCCTCAATTTGAACTGCACACTGGTGTAGTTGCTCATAGACTGATGAGAGTTCTTCCCAACCCATGCGATCGCTCCCTCGCAATTGAAACTGCGGTACCTACAATCATGCCATGCAGCAACTAGTAGTCTGTCAATTTTAGTTTAAAGGATTAATTTTTTCTATGTATTGCCTTTGCAAAAGGCTCAAAGAAATCTAGCCATCCCTGTTGAATTTCCTTGACAGTCTACTAGCCTCAAACTTTTTATACTGTATTAAGTTCTACTACCCTTCAACGACTCCCTATTCCGCAAAAATATCTGCCTAATATGATCTTTGTAAAACAACTTCAGAAAGCCAAAAGTCAAACAAAAGAAATATTTTGTAACTTTTGAATTTTGACTTTTAATTTGAATTGCTACTTACTACTGAAGTTCACCAAATTGAGTGAAGATATGTAAAGAGAACTAAGAATAATCTTGAACTCAAATTGGGCACAAAGCTGATAAGTCACCCACTGCGGTAGTCTAGATAAAGTGAATTTATCTCTTGGCTTGACATATTTCTTTATGACATCAGTTATTTCCAGTCCTACTCGCACAATTCGCATAGGTTCTCGCAAAAGTCAACTGGCTCTGGTTCAAACTTACTGGGTACAAGAACAACTCCAGAAAAGCTTTCCAGAGATGTCTTTTGAAGTCCACACCATGTCTACCCACGGCGACAAAATCCTCGATGTTGCCTTAGCCAAGATTGGCGACAAGGGATTATTTACCAAAGAACTCGAAGTGGGGATGCTCAACCAGGAGATTGACTTTGCCGTTCACTCCCTCAAGGATTTGCCGACTCGCTTACCAGAAGGGTTAGTCCTCGCAGCGATTACAGAACGGGAAAACCCAGCAGATGCGTTAGTGTTGCATGAAAAACACAAAGGTAAACAAATTGATACACTTCCAGAAGGCGCTGTCATCGGTACATCTTCCCTACGACGCTTAGCACAGTTGCGGCATCATTTCCCACACCTACAGTTTAAAGATGTGCGGGGAAATTTGAACACGCGCATGGCAAAGTTGGATGCAGGTGAGTACGATGCGCTGATTTTGGCTGTTGCTGGGTTGCAGCGATTAGGAATGGGCGATCGCGTCCACCAAATCTTACCAAAAGAAATTTCCCTCCATGCTGTTGGGCAAGGAGCTTTAGGGATTGAATGCCGTGCTGATGATGCCGAACTGCTATCACTCCTTAAAGCTATCGAACATCCCGAAACACGCGATCGCTGTCTTGCTGAGCGCTCCTTTCTACGTGAGTTAGAGGGAGGTTGTCAAGTTCCCATTGGTGTAAATACTGAAATAAATGGTGATAATTTAACTTTAACGGGCATAGTTGCAAGCGTGGATGGTCAAAAGCTTGCCCAAGACACAGTCACAGGCGTTGCTCAAGATGCTGAACAGGTAGGGAAAGAACTAGCACAAATCTTGCGGAAACAGGGAGCTCAGGAAATTTTGGATGAAATCTTCACCCAGATTCAACGAGGTTCCTGAGCTGTTCTGCAAACAGATGTGATTAGATAAGAATGAGATCTCTTGCAATCATTCGGTTTCTTTTAAAAAAAACCACAGATGGACACAGATGGACACAGATAAATCATCTGTGTTTATCTGTGTCCATCTGTGGTTCTAAATAATACAAAGACTTGGATTATTGCAAGCCGTCTACTGATTTCTGTGGCACAGAATGTGAAAAGATGCAATTCGCGTCTTTTCTGTTAGTAGACTTCTAACCTAGGCAGAATCGAGGGACACACAGACTATCATGCGGATTTTATTTGTTGCAGCAGAAGCAGCTCCCGTTGCGAAAGTTGGTGGAATGGGTGATGTTGTCGGAGCACTACCCAAAATCTTGAGAAACATGGGGCATGATGTGCGGATATTCTTGCCTTACTACGGCTTCCTACCAGACAAAATGGAAATTCCCAAAGAACCAGTATGGAGGGGATATGCCATGTTCCAAGACTTTGCAGTTTACGAAGCCGTTCTGCCTGGTACTGATGTTCCCTTGTATTTATTTGGACATCCAGCTTTTTTGCCCCGTCGCATTTACTCAGGAGAAGATGAAGAATGGCGGTTTACATTATTCGCCAACGGAGCAGCTGAGTTTTGCTGGAATTATTGGAAGCCGGAAATTGTCCACTGTCACGATTGGCACACAGGAATGATTCCCGTGTGGATGCATCAATCTCCTGATATCAGCAGTGTTTTTACGATACACAACCTGGCATATCAAGGACCGTGGCGCTGGTACTTAGAGAAAATTACTTGGTGTCCTTGGTATATGCAAGGACACAATACGATGGCAGCTGCGGTGCAGTTTGCAGACAAGGTGAATACAGTTTCCCCAACTTATGCCGAGCAAATCAAGACAGCTGCTTATGGTGAAACTTTAGAAGGTTTATTGTCTTTCATCAGCGGCAAGTTGTCGGGTATTATCAATGGCATCGATACAGAAGTTTACGACCCAGCCACCGATAAGTACATTACCCAAACCTTCACTGCTGATACTTTAGACAAACGCAAGGCGAACAAAATTGCTTTGCAAGAAGAACTGGGGTTAGAAGTAAACTCCAATGCCTTTTTTATTGGTATGGTGACGCGGTTGGTGGAACAAAAAGGCATTGATTTGGTGTTGAATATTCTGGATCGCTACCTGGCGTATACAGATGCACAATTTGTGCTGTTGGGGACAGGCGATCGCTACTACGAAAGCCAAATGTGGCAATTGGCATCGCGCTATCCTGGACGCATGGCAACTTACCTTCTATATAACGATGCCTTGGCTCGCCGCATCTACGCAGGTACAGATGCCTTCCTGATGCCGAGCCGTTTTGAACCTTGCGGTATCAGCCAAATGATGGCTTTGCGTTACGGTTCCGTGCCAATTGTCCGCCGCACTGGGGGATTAGTTGACACCGTATCCCACCATGATCCAACAAACCATGCAGGCACTGGTTATTGCTTTGACCGTTATGAACCACTAGATCTGTTTACCTGTATGATCCGGGCTTGGGAAGGTTTCCGTTACAAAGATTACTGGCAGGCAGTACAGCAACGTGGTATGAGTCAAGACTTCAGTTGGTATCAATCTGCCAAGCAATACGTCAAGCTGTATCGGTCAATTTATGGCTTGCCTGAGGAAGAAGAGCAACCGCCACAGCAGGAAACGCAACTAAGCGAGTCAGTAGCAACTCACACTCCTGAGGAGATTGAACAATTACCAGCTTAAAGTTCTTGTGGGGTAGGCATCCTGCCTGCCCAAAAAATTGAAGGGATGATTGTTGTGGGGTAGGCATCCTGCTGCCTGCCCAAAAAATTGAAGGGATGATTGTTGTGGGGTAGGCATCCTGCTGCCTGCCCAAAAAATTGAAGGGATGATTGTTGTGGGGTAGGCATCCTGCTGCCCAAAAAATTCAAGGGACGGGCAAGATGCCCATCCCACAAGAACACAAAATTCATCCTGCAAATATGCAATGCCATAAATTTAGTAGGGTGCGTTACGGCTTTGCCTAACGCACCAACTAATTTGTATCGTTTGTATCGGCGGTGCGTTGTTTGACTCAGTTAGTGTTGTTTAACCAATGTGATCATCAACAGCGCCATTGCACCCGTAGCAGGTGAGATTAAAGCCGATCGTCCACCGACAAAGGCTGTGATCACAGCGATAGAGAAAGAGGCGTACAGCCCAACTTTCGGATCGACACCTGCGATGATGGAAAAGGCGATCGCTTCCGGAATCAGTGAAGAACGCAACTAACGTACCTAACAATATGTCTGCTTTGATATTGGAAAACCACTCTCGCTACAAAACTTTTGTATTCAAATCATCCTCCGCTTCAGTTGAATCCAGAACACACGAAACTACACGACAGAAAATCTATTTACGCTACATGCTTTAAAGTTTGGCTGTAGTTAGTGAAGTGACTTTCATAAATTTTCTCCAAAGTCGTCTCCAGTAAGTATCCCGCCATCCTGACCAAGCTGTTATGTCAAGATATTGAAAGAACAAATTCTTTTTAGGGTGTTTACATTCCTCTTTCAATCCTGCATACCAGGGTTTAGGAGAATTCGTATAGTGAATAACGCAAGGATTCTCAAGCAGTTCATTATAGACTTCTGGTGCCAAGGGGCTATCTTGCCATGATTTATACTCATATATTTTTGGCATTATATTCCATTTAGGGTGAAGTTCTCCCCATTTTCCTGCAAGCACTGCGTTGAGACCATCCTGATCGTTACGCACATATTCTCTATTTTGTTTTACATATTCGATGACTTTTTTACCTATACTCTCATCTCGCCATTTTTTCAAATTAATGACTAAAAGCCCCGAATTAAAGTATTTATAATCTGGAGAAATACCTACCTCTTTATAGTTTCTTAAACCCTCGGACATTCCTATATTTAACTCAACGTCATCCTGAACTGCTAATACATAATTCTCTTCAATATCAATGTCCCATAACTCTGCTAAATCTCCCGTCACTACCATATCGGTATCTAAATAAATTGCCTTATCAAATTCTTTGGGCAAAAAATCAGTAATCACAAGCCGATAATAGCAAGTAGGTGTCAGATGCCTAGTCAATACAAGATTTTCAAAGAGTGCGTTATCTGGTTTGACCCAGGAAACACTAATTTGTGCTGGGTTAAGCGATTTTGTAATCTTACCTTTATTAAACTCGCTAATTCCTCCATCTAGAACGAATAAGGCTATTTTGCGATTTTTTCTCAGGTTTGCAACTGCTGAAGAAACTGTAACAGCAAGTGGCATTGCATAGTTATTATCAGCAGCACAGACAAGAACGATTGGTTGAATATCAGAATTAACAGACATAAGTTCCACCCTGTTGATTTCTAAATAAATAATGACCTTTCAAAACATTCTTAATCACAAATTATTTGTCATCCTTAGAAAACGAATTTTACTGTGATGATGCCCGTCAAGTAAAACGGAAGGATTAGCTTATAAAATGACTGAAACTATCCTTTAACCACCTAAATACGTAAAAAGCTTTCGGTAAAATTTACACCTACTTAATACCTTGATGACATCAATTTGATAGCAAGACAAATAATTTCTTTTCTAACACATCACTTCCAAACTTTGGCGAAAGTTTGCTGAATGATCAAATCAGAAAATTGAGAGCGATCAAACCGTTGTAGTATTCGGGAAGTTATCCAGGTTCCGACTATAATGACTCCGAAAAGAGAAACCCGCAAAACTTTAATTCCAATCAGTGAATTATTAAATAAAGGTGTCAAGATGTCATCCATCTTTTGGGTGATAAAAACTAAGAGATAGTGAGTCAAAAAAATGTAATAAGACCAAACACCTAACTCACTCATTTTGGAAAAAAAGGCAGGCAACTTTTTCTGGAGAAGTGAGCCAAGGTTGACAAACCACAGAATAATACCCACGGCAATTACAAAATCAGCAAAAACCCACCCCCAGAAGCCCTGATATATCAAGGCATTACCAGCGAGCCAGATGAGGAATCCCAGAACACCCATCCAAGGATTTAAGAGTACTTTATGAAAGATGGAAGGGTTTCGCACCAGAGCAACAGCTGCTACCATACCAATCGCAAACTCACCGAGCCTCGATGGAAAAAAGTTAAAGGCATATTCGTGCTGGAATCGAAACTCGGTTGGAAGTTTATCGAGTGGTACACCTAGCACTGGAAACAGTTTGGAATAATGTGCGTATCCGATAGGACGACCATCTAACCAGTAAAGTGCGATCGCTCTATAGACAAACTCAACTATGATTGCCACGAAAAGGGCAAACAGCACAACTCTCACGGTTTTGTGTTTAGCGATCAGCTGATACAACCAGGGAAAGGCTAGGTAAAAACTAACAATCAAAGGAATAAACCACAATGACCCATTAGGCTCAACTTTGACAGTGGGATTTAACAGGGTTAACTTAAGCAGTAGGGCATTGTTGACTAATACATCCAAGGGTAATGCAAGTGCCTGAAGCAGATTGCGACCTTCAAACAGGTAAACACAAGCCAGGATCAGGTATCCCCAAAGGCAAACCATCCAATACGGGGGTAGAACTTTCCTGAACCGCTTCACATACCATTTCTTCCACGAGATGTCTGAATCTCTTTTGAGACAGGAATAGGTGAGCCCAAATCCACTTAACACAATAAAGACATGAACCCCCTGCCAACCAAACCATTCTGGTCTCCAATGAATCAGAACTATCCAAACAATTGCCAAACCTTTACAGAAATCTAGCAAGCCGAGGACAGGCGATTGCGCGGAGCGCAGTGCCCTCGTGCCCAATCGCGCTTCGGAAGTATTTTTCTGCACCTCGGGATTGACCACAATACAACCTCCTGATGGTAGATACCTGTTCACGAGTTTCCCTTCTCCTTTGTTCACCAAAGGAATAGGGGTTATGGAATGAAGATGAAGGTGAATAGTCTGACAACAAAATACCAGATCAACCGTGCAGCAAATAAACTCTAAGTATTAGAATTTGTCATAAAAAGTTAGGTTATACCTTGGTTTTCTGTAAACTTACAGCATCTTTGACTTTGCGCGCTTTCAAGAAACCCGACATGAATGGTCGCTCAAAAACTAAGTAAAACAGATAGGCAACTAGTACAGAAATTGTCACACCCGCCACGTAAGATGTCACTGCAAATATCCCTGGAGACAATCGCAGGCTAAAAAGGAAGTAACGCACGAGGACTAAGACTGGTCCGTGAATCAGATACAGACTATAGGAAAATGTTCCAAGTGCGATCGCCCAAGGATGCTCAAATACACGCACAATAAGTCGTGGCTTTTTGCCATTAATTACAGACTCAGTGCTGTCAATAAATAAACAAGCAGCTGCAAGACCAAAAAAACTTTCATTAATCCATATATCTAATCCCAGTTTTCGCCATTCTGTTAAAAAACCAACACAAGTAAATGCAATGGCAAGCGCACCCCACGGTAATGATTTCCTTATTGCGATAAGATTGGGTTTTTCAGAGAATCCAATATCTGCTGCTCCCATCCCCAAGGCAAATAAGCCGAGAAACCAAGGACTGGCTGTTTTAAACAATCCATTCAGGAGATACAAGGGTGCTATCCCAATTAAAAATGCAGCGATGACAACTGAAGTGAGTCCGAAACGCCGCCAAATAGGTAGCAATAACAATGGAAGGAAAAAGTATAACTGCCACTCCGTTGCCACAGTCCACAGTGGTGGATTAATAGACATATATGTCTCTTGGCTAAGATTGTGAACGAGTAGCAGGTGAGACAAGACATCAATCAAGGAAAACTTTGGAGAAAATGGACCTGCACCCGCAACTTTATCCCACTGGAAACTGGTAAATTGCTCTAGTGCAAATATTGTTGCCGCTAGAAACAGGCAGAAAAAAAGAGCACCGTAAAAAGGTGGCAAAATTCGTCGCGATCGCCGCTTTATGTAACCAAGTAAACCTCCTGAAACATAACCGCTACGGACTACCGGCAACATCAAAACATAGCCAGAAAGTACAATGAAAATGACAACACTAACGCGACCATATCTCAGTGTTTTCGTAAAAAATTCCAACAATGCAGGTACTTGCTCTCCTATCGATGGTTCAATGTGAACAAGTACCACATATAGAGCTGCAATTCCACGTAAACCATCTAAGTAGCGAAGGTGGGGTTTCTTATCATTAGCTGTTGTTAGTATTTTAGTCATTAGTTTCGTTTCCTACTGTTTTTACTTAAGAACTCTTGTGTTTTTTTTAGCAGTAGTCTTGAAGTCTAATTAATAATTATCCATCCTCTTTTATAAGAGTTTTTTAGCATTTTTTACCCCCTTCTAGTAAATAGATTCCATATGGGTTTATGGAATTCAGTCATAAGATTATGTAGACCTTACAAGTTCGTTTATGTTCCGGTTTCTGATGGCTCATGTAGGCGCAGCCAGAGCAACATAACTCTTAATAAATGAGTCACTAAAAATTCATGAATACGCTTTTATTCCGGAAATAAAAGTTGGTTATTCATGGATATATAGAGCAATCCTTGTCTGAAATATTTACAAACAGTTTGAACATTCTGCTTGTGCCAGCTAAATTTATAAATCTGTATTTTTTGATAGCAGATTTATAACACAAGTTCAGATGGCTCATGCATATTTTCTCAAATTAGAAAATATATCTAATGAGAAAAAATATTCAATGCAGATGTTATTTAATTGCTAATTTTCGCTGTACAAGAGATGTCTTGTTCGCAACAATATGCTATCGCTCACCAATACGGTTCAGTTAGTCATATTAATCTTTCAAATCCCCTAACACCCTTTTCAAAGGGGCTACATTCTCCCCCCTAAGGCAGAGTTAAAGGAGATTTAGCTTTATCTGAGCCATATTGATTTGCTCACAAGCAAATCTTGTGGTTAGTATTCAATATCTAAGATTGAAAATTCACATTTGTTGGAAATGCGAGATACTACTTCCATCTTCGGAACTGATTCACAACTAAATACCATGACTTCGTCGCCTCATCCATCAAAAGATGAGTATGGATGTTCACATGGTTTAACTGGCTATTTTATGAAGTTGTGCCAACAGTTATTTCAATCAATTATACCTTTTCCACTTATTCCAATCGAGAAGTGAAATTTCCTTACTTTTATCAAGATATAATTATTGAATTTTTCGTATTCTTCCCAAACTGCATGACAAGTACATCAGGGTGGAGTATCGCCAACTTCAGCCATAACATTGAAGTTGACCATCGGAGCGAATATATACACACTTCCCCGACTACTATAACGGCTTTCTTGGAGCCAGTTTTTAGAGTCTGTTTTTGTAAACATGATGTACAAAAATGATTTACATTTTAACGAGTTCGCCTTAATAGCTATGTAAACAGTCTATTAACCTTACTTTATAAGTAATAATCAAAAATTTTGTAAAACATTTGTATGTTTTTTACGAGAAATCATAAAGTTTTGATGAAATTCTTTTTGAAAGAAATTAACTAAGGATTCTCTTCAAAAAAACAAGCGTATTACAACTGATGACAGGTTAGAAAAACTACACTGTTACCAAATGGGGAGTGGGAAAAGGCGAGAAATCGAGCTTGGGGATACACTATCGTAGTGCTTTGAGCACACCATTATATCTATAGCAGTCCGCTTTGATTTCTGTTCGCTTGCGTGGCGTTAGGTGCTAGCCGTGGCGTCAGCCATAGCCATACTTATTTGCGTAGGTAGGGAACAGGCAACAGGCAAGAAAGCTCTTCGAGTTGTACTGAGTTTTTAAGCGCAAGCGCAGGCACTTTCACAAAAATCTGCGGAGGAGTCCTATAGATCTATTTAAGTACATGAACTGATTGACAAAAGGCACAATCTCTTCAACTGTTACAAGAGTGCAAGCAATTTCAGCCTTCTGGTACTTTTACAGAAAATTTCCTCTTCGTTATCCAATAGCAGGCATAGTTGCGAATTTACCCAGATGACACTCCTGATATTGCAGGCTTAACACTGTAACAGCAAATAACCAAAGACATCCTAAACCATTTTTCTAATGGGCTTTAACTGATGAAAAAAGTTACTGTTTCTCAAATATGTACGTATGGCTTGATAGGGTTAACGTCTTTAACTGCTGTGATAAGTACAAGTACGCAGGTTTTGACTCAGACAGCACAAAAGTCCAATACTCCACAAAAATCTCTTCCTTCTAACTTGATTTGGCCCACTCAAGGGATACTTTCTCAAGGTTTTCGCAGATATCAACATGAAGGAATTGATATCGCAGGAGCATCTGGAACTCCTATTGTTGCTGCCGCATCCGGTACAGTAGTCAAAGCAGGTTGGAACGAATGGGGATTAGGCAATGTCGTAGTCATTAAGCATACCGATGGCAGTATCACAGTTTACGGTCACAATAGTCGCTTGTTGGTGAAACAGGGTCAACAGGTAAGCCAAGGTCAAGTTATTTCTTCCATGGGGTCTACAGGTAATAGTACGGCACCTCATCTGCACTTTGAAGTTCGTAAAAATGATCGTTTTGCCCTTGATCCGATGACTGCATTGCCATCTTTAATTGCAGGAAAAATCCCACAACACCAGATGACAAGCCCTGCTTCTGTAGCATCCGTTGCAAGTCAATCAATCCGCCAAGTCTCGCCAGCAGAGAAACAGCAGCAAGTTTCACCTTCGCAACCAATTCCAGTGGCTGTGGGCGGTGTAATGGCTGATACTAAATGCAATGGCACTACAGTGATTGAAGGTGAAACAGCAAATGTCTTGGTGAAAGTCTGTCAGGAAAATGGTCAGCTGTTTTATATCGGGCAATTAAAGCAAGATCCAAACGAGCCTGTACGTCTCCCAGCTTGGAGTGTTGGCAGTTCTCAGTATCGTGCAGAGAATGGTACTTTCTCCTACCTCGTTAGCCCTGACAAGGTGGAAGTTTGGCGCAATGGTCAGCAAGTGCGTTCTGATACTTTTTCCACTTCAAAGCAGTTTCAACAGTAAAGTTGGCTATCTGCCCTTACGAATACTACAGATGTAATTCCCGTAAGGGCGCGGCGCTTTATGCGATGGGGGAAGCCCCGCCAAGGCGCTCCGGGGCGAACGCGAGTGCGTGTCCGCTTTCCCTCAGCCCCGCTGGAAGCGATCGCTTCCGTATCAGCCCTTGTATTTTCAACAGCAATCGTGTTTATCCGGATATTTTTTGAAAAATTATTTTTTCTTAATCATGTTCTAGGTAAAAATCCTTTACGATTAAGGGTAGTCTAAGTTACATTAGACCAAATTCAACAGAAAGCGAAGTAAAACTCTGCATTCGTCAGGGTTCTCTAGTTGAGAGCAAACCCCATAGCTAGAAGCTAGGGGCTTGCAGGATACTGCTACCTGACGCCTACTAATCGTTTAGATTAAGCGTTTAAGTTCTTACCGAGGACAATGCTTGAGCGTTCCAAGCTCTAAAACTGGGCGATTAAACAGGCTTACAGGGAATAAACCAGTGTCGTTCGGAAAGTACCGGATCTAAACAAAGTCGAGGCAAACATTACTCTTAGGAGTTCCCGGCAACGGGGTTTTTGGATAAGCCAGAAGGGAAATAAATTTCCCTAAGGGCTTCATCCCCATAAATACAATTTAGGGGCTTCTGCCCTTTGATATTGGTGAATTTTCCAGTATAAAGGAGCTTACTGTGGAATATCTTGCTTATTCTCTCATGGATAGTGCCTACGCAGAGGCAACTAAAGATACGGAATTTAGCCTTCCAGAAATGAAACTGAAACTTAACTGGAACAGAAATTTCAAATCTGCTTGGTTAACTTTTGCGAGCATCGGTGCATTGTTTGCAATTTTAGCTCAGGCTCAAACAGCCTCAGCAGCATACTACGGTCCAGGAAGCAACTATTATGTTAGGACAAACGGCAGTGATCTCATAGTCCGCAGAGGTCCTGGCGAAAATTATGGTGCTATTGCATCTTACCGTAATGGCTCACGACTTCCACGAGTCGTAGCATACAGGAATGGATTTGCTAGGCTATCCAATGGTTATTACGTTGCTGCCAATTGGATTGGCAACAGACCAGGCAGAGGCTACACTCCTGGTCCTGGTGTTGGCGGTCCTACCACTCTAAATTTGGGAGCTGAAGGTTCGGCTGTTGCAAGACTTCAAAGAATTCTGGGAGTCACACCTACTGGATATTACGGTCCGGGGACGCAAAGTGCAGTCCGGAACTACCAGCTAAGAAATGGTTTACGTGTGGATGGAATCGCTGGACCGGAAACGCTAGCTAGTTTGGGATATTAACACGTAAGCTTTCACTCAGAGTTTGGTCTTAGAACCACAATAGCTGGTATTCAACCAAGGTATTCGCGGCATTATTATTTTTCTAGAAAAAATCTTTTCCCCTGTCTGTTTGGGGCAAAAAATAGGCAGGGATTTTTGTCTTTGAAAAACTTATTTAAAATTCATTGAAATTTTTGGTTTGGCTCTAGATGCTGTCAAAATTTCTTATAACGTTTAAATCAGAAAACCCATTGGATAGCTATGGGAGTGACAAAGAACAGCAAAGATACACGTTAGACGAAATATAGGGAAGAGCAAAGAAAAATCTTACTAATCACACTTTCAGAACAAAGGAGAATATTGTGGAATATCTTGCTTATTCTCTCATGGATAGCAGCTACGCAAAAGTAACTGCAGATAATACCGAATTCTGTCTTCCTGAGTTTAAGCTCAGATTCAATTGGCACAAATATTTTAAATCTGCTAAGTTAACTTTCGCTATCATCAGTTCCTCGTTGGCAATTCTAGCTCAAGCCCAAGCAGGATGGGCAGCATACTCTGGTGCAGGTAGGTACTTGGTGAGGACTAACGGCAACTGTCTTAATGTCCGTACAGGTCCAAGCACCTACTATCGCTCTGTGAGATGTTACTCTAATGGCTCACAGTTGCCACGGGTTGTAGGATATAGAAATGGATTTGCTCGGTTGTCTACAGGTAATTACGTTGCTGCCAATTGGATTAACACGAGTTCCGATGGGAGATATACGAATGATCGCGGCATTGGCGCTCGCCTGACTCCAACAAGATCTACTGCTGATAATGGCATTGGCGGTAGCGTCACTTTAAGAAGAGGTTCTCGAGGTGAGGCTGTCAGACAACTTCAGAGAGTTTTGGGTAATGTACCAGTAACTGGATACTATGGTTCGTTAACTGAAACAGCAGTCAGAAATGTCCAAGGAAGAAACGGCTTGCTTGCTGATGGAGTGGCTGGACCGCAAACTCTTAGTTATCTGGGGTTGGGGAGTGATGTGGGGTTGGGGAATTTTGCTACCAGACCACCTGTAGAATATACTCCATATCCTACTGCTTATAATGACGACATAACTCTCAGACCAGCTTCTCGAGGCGAGGCTGTCAGACAACTTCAGAGAGTTTTGGGTAATGTACGGGTAACTGGATACTATGATACGGCGACAGAAAGAGCAGTGAGAAACTTCCAGGCGAGAAGAAGCTTGCGTCCAACTGGAGTTGCTGATCCAGAAACTCTCAGTTTTCTGGGGTTGGGGAATTTTGCCACCCGTCCACCTGTATATGATCCTCAGTATCCCGCTCCTGCTAATTATGGCAATAGCGGTACCCTCACTCTCAGAAGAGGTTCTAGAGGTGAAGCTGTGGCAGAACTTCAGAGAGTTTTGGGTAACGTACAGGTAACTGGATACTATGATACGGCGACAGAAAGAGCAGTCAGAAACTTCCAAGCAAGTCTCGGCTTGCGTGCAAATGGAGTCGCTGGACCCCAAACGCTGAGTTATCTGGGATTGGAAAATATGACTACCAGATCGTATTATCGAGATTATCCTGGGTATTCTGGTATTAGTGTTGGTGGTCGTTAATTGTCAAGAAGCTCTTGAAGTGACATATTGGAATTTCAATGACAAATTCAGTAGCTTGACCCAATTCGCTAAAACAGAGCAGTTGACCACCATGTTTTTCAACAACAATTTGATGACTAATTTTGGATAGTCACTGTAGCTTGCACGGATGTCAATTTTTGACTTTCTTGTTCCGCTATCTTATTGTTAGTAATCACTTCAAAGAAAAAGACTGTACCGCCAATTTCTCCGTTGTGGTCATACCGGAAGAGATATTCGCGCGATCGCCTCCGGCACTGCCCCTTGGGCAATCGCCTCCCTTCTGCGCTCCACGCAATCGGGTTCGCGTAGCGTATCCAAAGGACTCAGCGGGTGCTTTGTGCCAATGCCCTTTGGGTACGCACTCGCGATTGCCTCCCTTCTGCGCTCCGCGCAATCGCACATCCTCCTATCTGCGTTGATTCGGCGACTTGCGCCCGGAGACAGCAGGCTCACTTTTTTCCGTTTTACCAACTTGTGCTCACAAACAACCCACCCAGAACAGAGGTACTTGAAAGGCAGTTCATAGGATTTGGGGCGAACTGCATAAGCTTTACCCCGTAACTCTTATAAGAATCTAGCGAATGAGATATACCGCTATGACTGAGTTAACAAATTTTTATGCTTTACTTATTGGCATCGATCGCTATGAACCAAATAATTTATATAAAAATTTGACAGGATGTGTCGGAGATATCGATCTAGTTGCAGATTATCTCCAGAAGACTTTGCAAGTCCCTTCTGAAAATATTTGGAAATTAACTTCTCCTTTTGAAGAAAGTTCTATTTTATCGGAAATTAGATCGGTCCGAAAGGAAGTAATACCAAGCTACGACAATATTGTTAATGCTTTTAAAGAAATAACTGAAACCGCAAGATCGGGAGAACAAGTATATATTCATTATTCCGGACATGGAGGACGCGCTCTTACCGTTTACCCAGAACTGAAGGGAGAGGGACAAGATGATGAAAGTATTGTCCCAGTTGATGTGGGGAGTTCGGGAAATCGTTATTTGCGGGATGTAGAAATTGCTACCTTGATGAAACGCTTGACTGACAAGGGCTGTATTGTGACTGTTATTTTTGATAGTTGTCATTCGGGGGGTGCTACAAGGGGCGATTGTGCCATTCGTGGTAGCGAAACTGATGGGATTGATACCGCACCTAGAAGCCGAGATAGTTTAGTTGCTTCCCGCGAGGAGTTATTAAATAACTGGCGTATTTTAACGCAAACAGACCCCGAAATATCAACGGGATGGCTGCCGAAAACTCAAGACTATGTATTCTTAGCTGCTTGTCGCCCTTCGGAATATGCTTATGAGTATGCAGTCAACGGTGGAAAAAGAAATGGTGCATTAACCTACTGGACAATTGATACTCTCACCAGCAGTACCTCTGGCTTAACTTACAGGTCGCTCTACAATCGCGTCAAAGGGATGGTTCAAAGTAAATTTCCCCAACAGTTACCGATGCTAACGGGAAATAGCGATCGCCTGGTATTTGGGAATAAGAAAGAATTTTTACCATATGCTGTGAATGTTGTCAAGGTTGATGAAAATCAGCAAAGGATCACCTTGGAAGCAGGATTAGCACAGGGTTTAAGTCAAGGGACTCGTTTTGCAATTTATCCTTTGAATGCAAAAGACTTTGCTGACAAAACACAACAAATTGCGATCGCCGAAATTACAGACGAACTTCAAGCAGACAAATCAACAGCCAGAATTTTAGATGCAGCCGCAGGAGGAATTGCTGTTAAAGGTAAAATCGAACCTGGTGCAACTGCTGTGATGTTAGCTGCACCTGTAGATTTAATCCGGAAAGTGCGCTTATTCCCTGAGAAACAAGCAGGAGACAAAGAAAACGAATTACCGTCAGATTTAGTTAACAAGCAAACCGAAGCTTTAGAAAAAGTTCGCCAAGCTATTGCGGGAAATGGCTGGGTAGTGGAAGTCAAAGACAGGGAAGAAGCACATTATCAAGTTGCGGTTGGTAGAGATGGGGAATATGAAATCTGTATTGGAATGCCAGTGAAAAACCTGTATCCAATATTAAAGATAAACGATTCACAAGCACCAAAAAAAGTAGTTGAGCGCTTGGTTCACTTAGCTAAATATCAGTCTGTGCAAGCACTAGATAATCCAGCTTCCGAGTTAACAGACTATGTGGAATTTCAGTTATGCAATCAAAACAAACAACCTTTCCCCGATTCCGATAATATTACTTTGAAACCAGGGGAAATATCTTATTTACGAGTTAAAAATACTTATTATAAACCACTTAATATAGCCGTACTCGATTTAGAACCAACTTGGGAAATTTCTCAAATTCCCATCCAGGGAGATGATTCATCTTTCTTTGCATTACAACCAAACCAAGAAGTATATACTAAATTGCGTTTTCGACTACCTGGTGAAGGGTATCAACAAGCCAAGGAAACGCTGAAAATATTTGCCACCAAGGGATTAACTAACTTTCAATGGTTAAAATTACCTTCTCTCGCTCGCGGATTGGAAACTAGAGGAGACCTTAATTCACAACTTAGAGAAAAAGCCGAAGAATTGAGAACAAGAGGAAACGCTCAAATCATCAATCCTCTCAATAATCTCTTAAGCGCGATTGGTGCCGATATCGACAATCCTCCCAATAAAACTCGCACTTTAGTGTACGAACCCGATCCAGATGCAGAATGGATGACTCAGCAGATACAAATCGCTGTAACGCAGTAGACAAGAGGGTCATAACTGGACAAAAAGCTTAAATGTGTCAAATATATTCAGCTACATATAACATCTTGGGATTATTATGAAAAAAATCCTAGTTTTGGGATCTAATCCTAGAAGAGACCTCCAATTAAGTCGAGAAATCGATGATTTAACACAAGCAATAGAAAGAAAAATCGAACAGCAAAAACATCAAACATATAGGGTAGTGTCTAGGAATGCCGTTCGACCAGGCGATCTATTACAATTATTGCGGGAGCATAAACCGCAAATTGTACACTTTTGCGGACATGGAGCAGGAGAGCGGGGATTATTATTACAAGATGATCAGGGACGAGAGCAGCTCGTTAGTACGGAAGCGTTAGTCCATGCGTTTGAATATTTTGCCCAAGACATTGAATGTTCGGTCTTCAATGCTTGTAGCAGTTATATACAAGCAGAAGCTGTGGTTAAACACATTGATTATGCGATCGGCATGAGCGAAGAGATTCTTGATCGAGCAGCATACATTTTTGCGGTAGGGTTTTACACAGCTTTAGCAGATGGAGATTCTATAGAGCGAGCTTATGAGTATGGTTGCGTTGCCGTTCATATTCAAATGGAAAACTTGAATGGAAAAACTTCTAGATCGCAAGGTTTTAGCGGGATTCGTAAGTTTGAAATTATCGATCCAAACGAACGGAATATAAAGCCAGAACACTTGAAGCCAATTTTGCGAAAAAAAAACACACAGTCCCCAGCTTCAAGAAATCATTCAGAATCATCAACAAAGCCAGATGTTACACCCAATTTCATCGATACAATCTTCCAAGAAATCGAGCGTAAGGAATATAAAGATATCGTTCGAGATATTTGGAATCGATTTGGGCAGGCTTTACCCAGCAAAAGCGTGCAACCTCCAACTAAACATGAATATCGTCAACGAAAGATTTTACTGGAAAAAGTCAAAAATTTCTGGATTGAAGGATTTCTCAAACCCTCTCTCTACGCTGATGCTGCAATTCATCTTAAACTGAAAAAGCGTCCCGATGCCGTACTTCGTCCGTTTACCGAAATCGAAGCATTATCTGTAGAACTGGATAAATCCTTTGAAGAAATACAGCAAACAAATATCTATAACCAAATAGGACAAGGTAACACGCTGTTAATTTTGGGAGAACCTGGTTCTGGTAAAACTATCGCCCTTTTGCAACTGGCGCAACGCCTCATTGAACGCACCCAAGGAGATTTAAGCCAGCCAATTCCAGTGGTGCTTAACCTATCTTCTTGGGCAAAGAAGCGACAAGCGATTGAGGAATGGTTAATTGAGGAATTGAGAGAAAAATATCAAGTTCCTAAACAATTGAGTCAGCCTTGGATGAAACAGGGACAACTCGTTTTGCTGCTGGATGGTTTAGATGAAGTCCAAGAAAAATATCGCAATGATTGCGTTCGTGCCTTAAATCAATTTCTTGCCACTCATGACATGACAGAGATGGTAGTTTGTAGTCGTGTCAAAGATTATGAAGCCCTCACCGAACGCTTGCAACTCAGTAGTGCAATTTGCATTCAACCCATATCACCAAAGCAGGTATATGAGTTTTTGGAGAATGTAGGCGATTCACTTGCTGGCTTAAAAACGCTGTTACAACGGGATGCCGAACTAGAAGAATTTGCTCAGACACCACTGATTTTGAACATCATGAGCGTAACATATCAAGGGTGGTCGGCAGAGGAGTTGTTGCAAGAGTTTCGCTCACCGCAAAATCGCTATCAAAATTTGTTTGATGCTTATATTGAACGAATGTTAAAGCTACGGCGAGCTTCTGCAAAATATCCAAAAGACAAGGTGAAACACTGGCTCAGTTGGTTGGCAAAGCGAATGGTAAACGAATCGCAAACGGTTTTTTTGATCGAAAAAATGCAACCAAGCTGGCTAAAAAACCGAAGTGAGAGAATAGCCTATAGAATCGGAAATTTGCTGATGGGAGGGCTGATTGTTGACTTTTCAAGAGAAATCACACTAGTTGAGAAAGTAAGTTGGTCGTGGCAACGAGCCAAGTCTAGGCTAATGCTCGAACTGATCTCTGGGCTGATTTCTGGGCTGATTCTAGGGCTGCTTTTTGCACTTATTGGAGTGCTAGTGGAGGCTACTTTAAATAGAGATCTGGCTTTCGTGCTGGAATTTGGGCAGTTTGTTGTAGTGTTTTCTGGGCTGATCTTTGGAGTGATTGGAGCGCTGATTGGAGGTCTAAGTAGTGGGTTAGATAGTATTGAAGTAGAGCAGAGAACAACTCCCAATCAAGGGATTAAGAGTTCGGCTAAAATTTTTACCATGTTTGTGCTGACTTGCGGGGTAATTTTTGGACTGATTTATGGACTGACTTATGAACTGACTTATGAACTGACTTATGAACTGGCTTATGAAGTGACTCCTGGAGTGAGTACAAAATCTTCAGCAGTAATTGGAAAGTCGATTTTAGGGGTGATTGTAGGACTTATTGGAGGATCGATTTTAGGGCGAAAGTATGGTGGAGCAGCCTGTATCCATCATTTCAACTTGCGCTTGATACTCTGGCTAAAAGGTCGCATTCCTTGGAATTATGCTCGCTTTCTCGACTACGCCTCACAACACCTATTGATGAAAAAAGTAGGAGGTGGTTACATATTTTACCACCGAATGCTGATGGAACACTTTGCTCAAATAAATCCGGTAGCTGCTCCATCAAATCCAAGACCTATTGCTCAGCCTTCTACTCCAGTACCAAATTATCTTACCTGTAGCAATTGCGGTCAAAAAAATCCGACTGATAACAAATTCTGTAACAAGTGTGGGACGCGATTGTCTTGAGGGCAGCAATTCTAAATTCAAAAAATCAGGAGTATTTGTGATTTGAATCATAATTAACCAAACAGATGTTACTCAAGGGAATTGCCCACGTAGTGCCAGAAAAAACTGCTGATAGCGATAATATTAGCTCAATTCTGCTGAAAATTTGGGATGCAGCAATTACCAGGCATCCGGACAGCATCAGTGCCAGGGATGCTTATCGAAGTGTTAAGGCGATCGCATTGCGGGCGAAAGAAGCCAAGCGAGAAGTTGGGGCATACACTGCTGAACTATGGGGGATGAGTAGCATTCGCAGAAAACAGGATTAAGGCAAGCACGTCACAAAACAGCCAAAAGGTTGACCTGATGGCTCAAAATATTAATTTATGTTCCAAATCAAATTCAATATGAGTTTTATAAGCAAAGCCCAAAGTAATTTTGCACAATTTGTAAAATTCGCTTTGCTGCATGACCATCCCCAAAGGGATTAATTGCGTTTGCCATCGTTTCATAAGCAGTTAAGTCAGATAGCAATTTCTCAGTAGTCGTGAATATTTTCTCTGGTTGAGTTCCCACAAGTTGAGCTGTACCTGCATTTACTGCTTCGGGTCTTTCTGTGGTTTCTCTCAAGACCAAAACTGGTTTTCCCAGGCTGGGTGCTTCTTCCTGCAAGCCACCAGAGTCGGTCAGCAAAAGATGCGATCGCATAATCGCTCCTACCAGTTGAGCATAATCTAAAGGTTCGGTTAAAAAAATTCGAGGATGATTGCCCAATAGTGCTTGCAACGGTTCTCGCACTGTGGGATTACGGTGCAATGGTAGGAGCAACGCTGTATCAGGAAATTTATCCAACACCCGTAAAAAGCCTTGAGCAATATCATGCAGCGGTTCTCCCCAATTTTCACGCCGGTGAACTGTCGCCAGCAAGACACGATATTTCCCCCATTCCAACCCAGGTATATCACAAACAGGAACGCTTGCAGCCACAGTCAACAACGCATCAATCACTGTGTTACCTGTCAGGTGAATTTCACCCAAAACGCCAGAACGTTGTAGATTTTCCACCGCTAAAGCAGTAGGTGCAAAGTGCAATTGAGTGAGTTGAGAAATCAGCCGTCTGTTGGCTTCTTCTGGATAAGGATTAAATAGCTCATCTGTTCTTAATCCAGCTTCTACATGTCCTACAGGAATTTTTTGGTAAAATGCAGCCAAAGTCGCGGCAAAAGCCGTCGTTGTATCTCCCTGCACGAGCACTAAATCTGGCTGACTCTGTTGGAATAATTCTTCCAAACCTCGTAAACTACGGCAGGTAATATCACTAAGAGATTGCTTTGGCTGCATAATCTCCAAGTCATGATCAGCTTTGAGGTTGAACAGCCGCATCACTTGCTCAACCATCTCGCGATGCTGTCCTGTCAGAATCACTTGAGTGTCAAGACTTGAGGAGTTTTGGAAAACCTGAATGACCGGAGCGAGTTTGATTGCTTCCGGACGCGTACCCAATATAATGTAAATTTGCTTTTTAGTCATGAGTCATTAGTCAAGGGTCAATAGTCAATAGTTAACAATTAATAATTCATAGTCAATGGTCAATAGCCTGAAACTTTTGACTATGAATTTTAGACTCTTGACTCATAAAACATGAAAAAACCCGGCTTAACCGGGCAGATGTACTGTTTGTCGAATTAAGCAGGATGGTTACGGTTCAATTTCACAAGTTAACGGACAAGCAGCGTAAACGGTAGTCGTTTGCATATTTTCTGCTTCTCCATGCAGCCAACTCAACCATTGGACTTCCTTGGGATGGACTCCTTTAAGAGTTAGCACTCCGGCAGCCATCACAACTGCCATCACATTAAACATGATTAAACCACCTGCAACAAGCAAAACTGCACTAACAGGCATCACCGATTCCAAAACAATTGACAACAGACATCCGACCGTAGCCATCAAAACAACTAAAGGAAAACCGACAACCAGTAAGCATACTGCCAATGTAAAAGTCCATATTAAAAAACTTTTGATCATCAACAATGAGTAGGTCTTGCTTAAATTAGACGTTTGAGACAAAGCCATGACTTTTTCTCCTATTCTCCAAATACAAAACAAACGAAACAAAAACTTAAATTCAGAAATGTCTAGCTCATCATGAGCGGGATCAACGATTAGTAGTTCAGTATATAAAAACCAACTGAGAAGATGAGCATTTATTTAATAAACTTTACAGTTAATCTTTCGCAATTATGGGAATAAATCTAGTGATTATTCTGATAGAAAACTTGTTTTTCGCATCTATCTTCAGGTATATAAGCTAAAAAGCAATCACTCTTAAGGTTTATTTCAACAAGTTGACTTATCGTATGCTTAACATTTCTTTTCAAAGTTTAGGGTGTTTCTCATAATTCACCAATGCTCTTGAACAGACGTGAGTTCGACAAACCTCTTTCTTCCCCCTACACTCCGCACCCTACACCCTAGACCGCTATTTTCAAGTCAGATAGGTAGAAATAAACCGAACTATGTTAAGAAATGTAAAAGCTTCTAAAACCCTTACCAATGAGTCATGACTAATGACTGCCGAAACTCGTTAACTTTATTTGTACCGACCTGACTTGAAAATAGAACTCAGAACTCAGAACTCAAGATAAATTTTCATTCGTTCTGGTGTACGCAGTTCATGAGGGCTACTTATCAAAGAGCTTAATACTGCATAAGTTCAACCGCGCAACTTCTATAACAAGGTAATTATAGGAGATACATTGTTATGACTCGCAACATTTATGCATTACTGGTAGGTATCGACAACTACCCCGCGCCTGTTAGTCCTCTCAAAGGTTGCATTAATGATGTCATTGCGATAGAAGAATATTTGCGATCGCGGGTGAAAACAGAAGGATGGAATTTACACTTAAAAACTCTCAAAGATGAGCAAGCAACGCGCCAAGCAATCATTGATAATTTTCGCCAGCATTTGTGTCAGGCAAATAGCAACGATGTGGCATTATTTTATTACAGCGGTCATGGTTCCCGAGAGCCAGCACCACCAGAATTTTGGCATTTGCAACCCAGTAGATTGAATGAAACCCTAGTTTGTTATGAGAGCCGTCTTCCAGGAGGATGGGATTTAGCAGATAAGGAATTAGCCAAGTTAATCTCAGAAGTTGCTCAAAAAAATCCCCACATGACCCTGATTTTTGATTGCTGTCATTCTGGTTCGGGAACTAGAGATCCATTCCAGGAAACCGCAGTCCGTGAATATGCGACTAATGAGCGATCGCGTCCTTTAGATAGTTTTATTTTTTCACCCGAAGAGATTCAAAATTTAATATCATCAGATAAACAAACTTCTGGTTGGAACTTACCCAGAGGACAACATATTTTGTTTGCATCTTGTCAAGACTCGGAAACCGCCAAAGAATATCGTGCAGATGGCGAACACCGGGGAGCATTTTGTTACTTTTTGACACAAACTCTTCAGCAAACCCAAGGAAACCTGACTTATCGAGATTTATTTAAACGAACGAATGCTTTAGTACGCAGTAAAATCAAACAACAATCCCCGCAGTTAGAAGCAATCGATACAAGAGATTTAGAGCAATTATTTTTAGGTGGTGCAATTAGCGATCGCCATCCCTACTATACTGTGTCATATCACAAAGAATATGGTTGGGTAATTGATGGTGGTGCGGTACATGGTGTACCTCGTCGGGATGGTTCCGAAACTATGCATTTGGCTCTTTTCCCGATTGAAACTCAAGGACAAGATTTGCGAAAAGTCTCGAATAAAATTGGAGAAGCTCAAGTAACAGAAGTTTTACCGCAATTGAGTAAAGTCACAATTAGCAATGTTACCAACTTAGACCAAGAACAAACTTTTAAAGCCGTCATCACCAGCTTACCTTTACCGCCCAAAGGTGTACGCTTTGCAGGCGACGCAGAAGGCGTGCAATTCTTACAACAAGCATTACAAACCATTACAGATAATAATCAACCTTCGCTATACGTGCGAGAAGTTAGCGACAGCGAAAAAGCAGAATTTAAGGTATTGGCTTGTAACGGAGAATATATCATTACTCGACCTGCTGATGGTTTACCAATAGTTAATCAAATTCAAGGCTATACCAAAGATAGCGCCATTAAAGTCATTCAACGACTTGAACATATTACCCGGTGGACAAATCTGAGCGAACTTTCCAGCCCAGCGAATAGTCGCATTCGCCCTGATGCGATCAAGATGGAAATTTATCAAGGCGATAAAGTTTTGTCAGATGGTGAAATCCGCCTCAATTACTATCAAGATGATAGCGGTAAGTGGAACAAACCTGCTTTTAAAGTTAAACTCAAAAATACCAGTAATGAAACCCTCTATTGTGCGTTACTCGATTTAACCGAACAATTTGCGATTAATGCGGGCTTTTTTGAAGCTGGTTATCTCAAACTTGAACCAAACCAAGAAGCTTGGGCGCTAGGTGGAAAATCGATTCGTGCTAGCGTTCCCCAAGAGTTATGGGAACAGGGAATCACTGAATATCAAGATATCTTGAAACTTATTGTTTGCACCTCGGAATTTGATGCTACGCTTCTACAACAGGATAAACTCGATTTACCGCGTCAAAAATATACTCGCCGCAGTTTGCAGAAAAGTACCCTCAACCGTTTAATGAGTCGCTTGCAAGAGCGTGATTTAATCACTGATGATGAACCTGAGGAATACGATGATTGGGTGACTTCTCAAGTCGTCATTAAAACTATTAGACCCCTAGAAACTACGCCCATACCCAACTCTGGGAATGGAGTGTCTCTCGGTGCAGGAGTATTATTAAAAGCTCATCCACACTTACAAGCTAACGCTCGCCTAACAAATATTTCCCCATCCACCAGAGATGTAGACAATCATCATTTACCACCATTATTACGGGACGGAACAATCAGTCAATCCTTTGTATTAACTAGCGCTCGATCAATCGGACCAGGTTCAAACGTGTTAGAACTCAGGGATGTAAATCCTGAAACTATCCCAACAGTCACCCGCGAAACACCCCTTAAATTAATTGTTGATACCCCCTTAGCACCGGGAGAAAAAGTTTTACCGATTGCTTATGATGGGGAATTTTATCTTCCCTTGGGAGTTGGATATTCTCGCAACGGTAGAACTGAAATTAGATTAGAACGTCTACCAGAACCGGAAAACCAAGGAGAACGCGATTTAAAAGGTGCTTTTCGGATTTTCTTCCAAAAAATAGCAAGTGAAAAACTAGGATTAGAAAGATTGGGATTAGAATATTCCTATCCGCATCTAGCAGTAGCAAATGTAGCACTAGATGAAAGCGTTAGTTATGAATTAAACACAGAAAAAGTCAAACAACGGGTTAAGCAAGCACAGAAAATAGTCTTGTTTATTCACGGTATTACTGGTGAAACTCAAAGTTTACTACCCTGTATGCAACGGGCGAAATTGCAAGTAGAAGGTCAAGAAAAATCACTAGCTCAAGCGTATGATTTGATTCTTTCCTTTGACTATGAAAATCTCCATACTTCTATTGAGGAAAACGCCAGACTATTAAAACAACGCCTTGAAGCGGTGGGTTTGGGTAAAAATCATGGTAAGCAACTGCAAATCGTCGCGCACTCAATGGGTGGTTTAATATCTCGTTGGTTTATCGAACGCGAAGGTGGAAACCAAATCGTCAATCATTTGATTATGTTAGGTACACCAAACGGTGGTTCACCTTGGGCTAGAGTAGAAGACTTGGCAATAATGTTAATAACACTTGGGTTAAATAGCTTATCTACAGTCGCTTTACCCGTGAAAATATTAGGTAGTTTGGTTACTGCTGTTGAAAGCATTGACATTTCACTAGATCAAATGCGAATAGGGTCAGATTTTATTAAATCCTTGGCTATGAGTCCAGACCCCGGTATTCCCTATTCTATCGTTGCTGGCGATAATTCAATCCTATCTGCAATGATTGAAAAGGAGAAATTGCAGCGACTCATGCAAAAACTGCGAAATCAATCAATAGACTTAGCTTTCTTCGGTCAACCCAATGATACAGCTGCAAGCGTTAAGAGTATCACAAGCGTGAATAGCGATCGCGTTCCCCAACCTCAAATTCATCATGTTGGTTCCGATCATATGACTTACTTCAGCGGTCAAGAAGGATTAGCCGCACTTACTAGGGCGTTGATGGAAATCTAAGTACTGCTTTGCTTAAAAAAGTAGTGTTTGGAACGCAGAGGCACGCAGAGTCAACGCAGAGGTACGCAGAGAATTTCTGGATTTAATTGGTACGTGACGCAACAAATTTATATTTTCTTGAACAAGAATTTGTGTAGCGTCATGCACCAACGATAAATAGTAGATAAAATAACTTGAAATCAGAGGTATCTTGTGAATATCACTGAAGATGAAATATTTAGCGAAACAGAAGCGATCGCCACGAATGGATTTGAGCGCAACCTCGCATTTATTATCGGCATCAATAACTACAGTAACGGCATTTCCCCCTTGAAAACCGCCGTCAACGATGCCAAAAAACTTGTAGAAGTTCTCCGGGAAAAGTATAAATATCAAGTTTGGGTATGTTTAGACGAAGTTGCAACCCTGACTAACTTAAATCAACTTTTAGAAAAAACATTACCAGAACAAGTTCGTGAAAATGACCGCTTGTTATTTTACTTTGCAGGTCATGGAGTCGCCCTCAACGGCGATGATGGTCCTGCTGGTTATTTAATTCCTCAAGATGCAAAAGGAGGTAATACTAATAGTTATCTGCCGATGACGAAGTTACACGATGCTTTAAGTAAATTACCCTGTCGTCATTTTTTGGGGATTCTCGATTGTTGTTTTGCTGGCGCTTTCCGGTGGTCGAGTACGAGAGATTTATTAACTGCACCAGAAGTCATCCACAAAGAACGTTATGACCGCTTTATTACTGATGCAGCATGGCAAATAATTACTTCCTCAGCCTCCGACCAAAAAGCATTAGATAACTTTAATTTAGATACCCAACGTGGTCAAGTCGGGAATCATTCGCCTTTTGCTGCTGCATTATTAGAAGCCCTCGAAGGTGCAGCAGATGCTTATCCTCCCGCCGAAAATGGTAAACCTGCGGGAGATGGAGTCATTACAGCAACGGAATTATATTTACATTTACGCGATAGAGTCGAAATTCCCACCGAAAAATCTCGTCTGCGCCAAACCCCTAGTATTTGGTGTTTAAACAAGCACGATAAAGGCGAGTATATCTTTCTTTCCCGGACATGAACTCAATTTACCACCCGCGCCACCTTTAGATGAGTCACAAAATCCCTATCGTGGTTTAAACTCATTTGACCAAGAACATAGCGAACTATTTTTTGGTAGAACCCAACTAGTTGAAAAGTTACAAGCTTTTGTCAAAATCCATCCTCTCACTGTGGTACTCGGTGCTAGTGGTTCGGGTAAATCCAGTTTGGTTAAAGCAGGATTAATTCCCAGCTTGAAAAAAGAAACTAAAGAGACTAGCAATAAATGGTGTATTTTATCACCTATACGTCCTGGTGAAACCCCTTTTCAAGCCCTGAATAATGCCCTTGTTGATGCCCAATTACCAAAAGTAGAGTTACAAAACCAACAAAAAACTCTGACTCAAAGTATTGCTGTTTGGGCTAAAAATAATCCCAATTCCAAATTATTAATCTTTATTGACCAAAGCGAAGAAATAATTACACTTTGTGATTCCGAGAATGAGCGCCAGGAATTTTTCCAACAGATTCTTACAGCTATTAATGCCCATCGGGATAAATTACGGGTAGTGTTAAGCCTACGTTCTGACTTTGAACCCCAAATTAGAGATGCTGGTTTAAAGTTTGTCCCCACAGTTCTGAAAGTAGGAAACACAGTGCTTAAAAATCGTTGGCAAAGCGGACGATTTATTGTACCAGCCATGACACGAGGGGAACTGCGCGAAGCAATTGAGAAACCCGCAGAAGCACGGGTAATGTATTTTCAGCCCCACGAACTTGTAGAACAATTAATTGATGAAGTGGACATGCCCGGAGCATTACCACTACTGTCTTTTGCCTTGAGTGAGCTTTTCTTAAAATATTTACAGCGACAACGGAATGCGAAAAATAGAGGTATAACAGTTGACCGCGCTCTCACCAAGAAGATTATCAAGAATTGGGGGAAATGATGCGATCGCTCACTCAAAGAGCGGATGAGGAATATCAAGCCTTAGTGGAAGAAAATCCTGCTTACGAGCAAGTTATCCGTCATGTGATGTTGCGGATGGTAGCGATCGGTGGGGGTGAGTTAGCGCGTAGACGTGTACCTTTATCGGAATTGGAATATCCGCCTCCTAAAAATATTTTAGTTAAACAAGTAATTGAGCGGTTTAGCAAAGCTAGGTTGCTGGTGGAAGGACAAGATGCGGAGGGTAATCCTTACGTGGAACCAGCCCATGATGCTTTAGTGCGTGGATGGCAAAAGTTGTTGATGTGGAAGCAGGAGGATGAGGAGAGTTTCATTCTGCAACGGCGGTTAACATCGGCTGCGGTGGAGTGGAAAATGCAGCAATCAGAAAAATTGGATTGGAATACTGCCCCGCATATTTGGTTCCAGCAATTAGGGAAAAAAAACCAACAGCTAGGTCTGCTTTGGAATGCTAACCCCCGCTTGGATTTGTTAAAACAGGTACTCAATTCTCAGACAGACAATTGGTTAAATCAGCTAGAGGTTGAGTTTGTTCTTTCCAGCCTGGAACGCCGACGAAATAACCACCTTCGCGCATATGGACTGGGTGCTTTAGTGCTTGCTGGCGTGTTGCTATTTGCTTTTATTCAGTGGAATCAAAACCAACAAGCACAAAGTTTAAACTTGGCTACATCTTCAAAACAACGCTTTGGTTTAGACCAACAGTTGGATGCCTTAGTAGACAGTATAAAAGCAGGAAAAACACTACAACGAGCGGTTAACGCACCACCTGAAACCACAATTCCGGTTGTGACTGCCCTACAGCAGGTAGTTTACGGTGTGAAAGAACACAACCGCTTGCAAGAGCATAGTACTGCGGTTGGTAGCGTCAGCTTCTGCAATGACGGCAAGACGATCGCCTCAGTAAGTTGGGACGGGATCGTAAAACTCTGGAGCTTAGACGGTAATGAACTCGCCACCATCGATGGGCAAACCGCTAATGTTAGCAGCGTTAGCTTCAGTCGCGACTGCAAGATGGTAGCTTTGGGCAGTACAGACAGAACCATTACACTTTTGAGCTTAGATAGCAAAAAATTTATTACCCTCAAAGGTCATAGCACCGTTGTTACTAGTGTCACCTTCAGTCCCGACGGTAAGCTACTGGCTTCGGGAACTGAAGATGGCACCATTACACTTTGGAGTATAAACGGCAACCGCATCTGGACTATCCAAGGTCATAGTCCTGAGGTTAATAGCGAGAATATGAACATTGGGAGAGTTGGGAGCATTAGTTTCAGCCCCGATGGTACAACGATCGTTTCAAGTGGGGGCGGTATTAAACTTTGGAGCCTCGATAGTAAGGAAATCAAAGCTTTCCAGGGATTTGGGTATGTCAGTTTCAGCCCTGACGGCAAGATGCTGGTTTCGGCAAATAATAGCGACATAACACTATGGAATCTTAACGGCAACCCACTGTGGACGCGCTCATTGAAAGACGACGGGCAAAGATATCAGCGTATCAGGAGCGTTAGCTTCAGCTCCGATGGCAAGACAATTGCTTCGGCAAGTGATGACGGTACTATAAAACTTTGGAGCTTGGACGGGACGGAACAAGTCACCTTCAATGGGCATAGTGGTAGTGTCAATAGCACTAGCTTTAGCCTTGACGGCAAAACTTTGGCTGCGGGGAATGAGGATGGTAGCATCAAACTTTGGAGTTTGTCAAACGAGCAACTACCAACGCTTAAGCTCGATGACAAAGCTTCAATCAATAGCTTCAGCTTCAGCCCAGATGGTAAGACAATTGCTTTAGGTGGCTTCCAGAATGTCACAATCTGGAGCTTGGATGGTCAGAAACTCCAGACGTTCGAGGTAGCTCCTAATACCCCACAGAGTGAGAGCAGTGGTAAGGTTTACAGCCTCAGTTTCAGCCCGGACGGCAAGAGCTTGGCTGCGTCTGCTAACAACATTATCCAACTATGGAGCTTGGAGAACGGCAAAGAATTTTGGAAGCGCCCAGAAAGTGGCGAAAATTACAGTAGTTCGTTCACTAGCGTCAGTTTCAGCCCAGATGGCAAGATAGCTACACCAGGTGGAGGCAAATCGCTCAAGCTCTTTAGCTTAGACGGCAAAGAACTTAAAACACTCACGCTTAAAGAGTATAGTAGAGACTTCAGCTTTAGCCCGGACGGCAAAACTCTGGCAGTACCGAATAATGACAATACTATCGAACGCTGGAGGACAGCGGACGGCAAGCCACTCCGCTCACTTGGACTTGCGGCAAAAATTATACAAGGAGGTAGAGTTCAGTCCACCAGCGTTAGTTTCAGCCCTGATAGCAAAATCCTGGCTTCGGGAAGTGGTAATGGCATCATCAGACTCTGGAACTTAGAGAATGGCGAGGTCATTAGGCAGCTCAACGGGCATACAGACAATATTAATAGTGTCAATTTTAGCCCCGATAAAGTCCTGGCTTCGGGAAGTGATGATGACACCATCAGACTTTGGAGTTTGAACGGTACGGAACTCGACAAAATCGAGGGATACAAGCGCAGTAGAGCTTACTTTAGCCCCGACGGTAAAACCCTGGCTGTAGTGAGTGATGACACTGTTACCCTTTTGAACATAGATTTAAATGATTTATTGAGGCGCGGGTGCGATCGCGCACGTAACTATTTAAAAAATAACCGCAATGTCAGTGAGAGCGATCGCCATCTCTGTGACAATGTTAAGTAGTTGCAAAAAGGGGGAACAGGGAATTCCTTAGCCATCAGACTAAGTACAGCATTTCATTAATTCGTAACGTTTTTAAACGCAAAGGAGCGCTCTCGGTAAACGCAAAGGTACGCAGAGTTTTCGTTCTAGTTTTCACTATGAACTTATGCAATTATGTACTAAGCCTAATTTTTCTTTGTTGTACTTTCCTGTTCAGGCTTCTTGACCTCATTATTCTTAGATATATTTTCTGAACTATTCGGATCTCTGTCTGTCACTCCAGGAGAAAAACCATCTGAACTATTCGGATCTCTGTCTGTCACTCCAGGAGAAAAACCATCTGAACTATTCGCACTTCTGTCTGTCACTCCAGGAGAACGAGAATCATCAGGTGTTTGGTTTTCTGCGTCAGATTTTTTTGGTTTTTGATTTTCTGTACTCATACCAAAATGAAAATATTACACATATTTTTCAGTAAACCAATCTACATTTTGGATGACTTTTAACAACATTCATATCCCTCCTAAGAGTGAATTTTGCTTTGGAAATGGGGAAGCCGCATCTGGTGTCTAAAATACGAGGAGTTTTGCACCTATCGTTTTAGCTGATAAAGCTCTATTCTCCAACTGCTCCCAAGGATTTTAAGATACTTTTCTGAGCAGTTGTTAAACCAGTAGTATTGTTAATATTCATACCTTCATATGGTCTACTGCATCTTAAGGTTTGCCAGCATTCACCTGTTTGCAGATGCCAAAGTTTGATGGTTTGGTCTTCGCTACCGCTGGCTAATATGCAATTATCGGGGCTAATTGCAACCGTCCATACTGCTTTATCATGTCCTGACAATGTTCTAATATGTTTACCTGTACTGGCATCCCATAGTTTTACTGTTTGGTCGTCGCTACAACTAGCTAGAATCTGACCATCTGAACTAAATACTACCATGCGGATACGGTGGGTATGTGCTTCTAATGTGTGCAGACACTCCCCGGTATTCACATCCCATAGTTTGATGGTTTTGTCGCAACTAGCACTGGCAATTATGTTTGCATTGGGGCTGAAAACTACGCAATCAAGCCTATCTTGATGTCCTACCAGTGTTTGCAAGCAAGTTCGATTATTGACATCCCATATTTTGATGGTTGTGTCATCACTAGCGCTTGCTAATATGTTACTGAAAGGATTAAAGGCAACTGATTTGACTCTATTTTGATGTCCGACTAAAGTGTGCAAACATTCACCAGTCCGCCAATCCCAAAGTTTTACAGTATTGTCACGACTACCACTAGCTAAAATTTTCCCCTGGGGACTAAAAGCAACCGAATATACCCAAGCCTCGTGTCCCCGGAGTGTTTTCAAACATTCGCCTTGATGATTCCACAGTCTAATGGTGTTGTCATCACTACCGCTAGCTAGTAGACAATCTTTGATATGTTGAGGAGCAAAGGTGACTGAAGATATTAAGTTATTGTGTCCTTGTAATATTGAGTGGCATTTTCCTGTTTTAATATCCCATAGTCTAATTTTCTGGTCTTGGGAACTGCTGGCTAATGTTTGACCATCTGGACTAAAAGCGAGAGATAATATCCAGTTACTATACCCTTTTAATGTTTTTAAGCAGCGTTGCGATCGCATATCCCAGAGTTTGATGGTTTGGTCTTCGCTGATACTCAGTAAAGTTTGATTGTCTGGATGCAAATCAACTAACCAAACCCGCTGCTTATGTTCCTGTAAGGTTTGCAGACATTCTCCAGTCTGTATATCCCAAATTTTGATTGTGTTATCTTCGCTGCCAGTAACTATGGTTTTATCGTCGTGACTAAAAGTTATAGTCCAGACAAAGCTGTTGTAATGTGGTAGAGTTTTGATGCATTTACCACTGGATATATCCCAGAATTTTACCGTATTACCATCGCTTCCGGTAACTAACGTTTGTCCGTCGTGACTTAAAGCAACAGCAAGTTCCCAATTAATCGGAATATTAAAGATTTGTAAACATTCCCCAGTTGGGATATCCCACAATCTAACGGTTTTATCGACACTTGCAGTAATTAATATTTGCTTGTGGGGATGGAAAGTGACAAAGGTGAGATTATTTGTATGTCCTCGGAAAACCTGCAAACATTGTCCGGTTGAGATATTCCATAATCTGATAGTTTTATCGTTGCTACCACTAGCTAAAGTGTTACCGTCGTGGCTAAAAGCAACGGATTGTACATCTGATGTATGACCTGTTAGTATTTGCAAGCATTGTCCGCTTTCGACGTTCCATAACCTGATAGTGCGATCGCGACTACCGCTAGCTAGGATTTTACCATCCTGGCTTAATGCAAGCGATCGCACCCAAGCTGTATGACCGTCAAGTTGAAGTAATTGTCTGATGTTGTCAACTTCCCATAGATATATTTCATTCTCAATCGCTGTTGCTAATAATTTACCTGTGGGGCTGAATTTGGCTGCTAAGATACTACCTAAAGTTTGGGTAAATACTGATTTACTTAAATCGGAATGAGCAAAGTTTGTTTGTTGTAAGTTAATTCCTTGCAGGTAAGCTTGCCAAATATTTAGATTAGAAAAGTCATAGTTATTTAGTTCTATATCAAGTTGTCGCAAGAGATTAATTATATTACCCGCAGCATATCCCGGTTTTGGGGTTGTAGAGGATTTGAGTTGCAATAAAATTTGATTTAAATGCTTTTGAATAATTTCCTTTTGTACCCAAAATTTTGATAATTTATCAGTAATGGGTTTGAGAATAAATTGGAATTGAGCATTTCTGAGGTAATCTTGGCTTTGGGCTTTAATTAAAGCATATTTATTGAGATTTTGAATTTCTCCCGTAGAAATATCTTCGGTAACTTGTTCGATTAATTCTTCAATGACATACTCCATTACCACTGGTTGCTGAGTAAACTTACCTGCTTGATTTTCAAGTAAGCAGCGCGATTGTAAAGACTCTAAAGCTGTCAGTAAATCTCGCGTTTTGACAATGTCAATGATATCGCTTTGTAACTCTTTTAAAGATACCCACTCTCGATGAATCGCCAACCAATACATGACTTGTTTTTCTAAAATCGAAAGACGGAGAAACTGCTGGCTGAGTAAATCAAAAATATCGCCGAAGATAATTGTCCCTGCTTGCAAAAAATCAGTAATACTACCAGCAAATAATTCTTCAATTGTCGTCGCTGCAATCTTTAGCGCCAGCGGATTACCAGCATAAGACTCAACTAAGCTGTTTATTTGAGTTGCTGATGGCGATAAACCTTTTTGTACTAAAATTAATTTTCCTTCTTGGTAATTTAACCCTTTTAATGTCAGCGATCGCACTGGAAAATTCTCGCCTTCCCTCGCGCCAAGTCCTCTAGGTTTTTCTCGAGTGGTAACTAAAACACAACTTTGATGGCGAGTATCTCCCACACATTGCAAAAGTTGCCCATATCCTGCATATCCTTCAAGGTAATTTTCGGCTTGTTTATCGCTGTGTAAAATCGATTCGAGATTATCCAACACAACTAAACAGCGAGAAGCACGCAGACATTCGATGAATTGAGATATTTGTTTATCTAAGGAATTTGCTACAACTATTTGATGTTCTTGAGATAAAAAACTGATTAAATCGCTCAATAATTCTTCTACTGGTGGCGCATTCCGTAAGCTTCGCCAAATTAAACAATCAAATTCATTTTCCACCAGTTCTGCTAACTTGACAGATAAAGCTGTTTTTCCAATTCCACCCATGCCAATTATTGTAATTAATCGGCAATTATCCGTCACAATCCATTTTTTTAATATGTTAATTTCGTCATTACGTCCGTAAAATATCGAAACATCAATCGCCTCTCCCCAAGAGAGGCGCTTTTTTTTACTTTCTACGTGAGTGTGATTAAATATAGCTTGAGATGCAATTTTTTCCTTCAGATTCACCCAAGTTGGTGGTTCTTCAGCGGGATTAATAAAAATTACAGGTAGCCAACTCGCACCGGGAAAATCATCTTCTAATCCTTGTAGTCTGCGTCGCGCTTGCTGTACTGACGTATACAAGGATTTTTGTTCAAACACAAACGCTTGTAAAAAATAATTAAAAAATTCTTCTGCAACGCGATTTGGTACTGGTTCGCGCATAACAATTGTCGTCGGCAGGTTTAATTTTTCCAAGCCATGAGCCAACCCTAAACCATTGCAAGAATTAAAAATTGCTAGTTGCAAACCCTTCTCAATCGCCGCTTTTAACGCTTCTGCTAATTGTTCAATCGTCAAACTATTATTGGTCGGATTTTCATTAATATAAATTATTCCTGTTTCCTCCTCAGTTTGACTATGCCCAGCAAAAAAGAGCATATCCCAACCTTGAGAATCCCAAAGTTTATCGTTAAATTCTTTCCGTGAAGGCTTGACAACTAGCTGTATCTCTGCATCTGGTAAACTTTGTAAAAACCTCTGTTCTCTTTCTAAATCAATACCTTGAGAATTGCCTAAAATTGCCAAAATTCTTGCGTGATTTCTCTTAACTTGCGATAATTGCAACTTAGGAGTGCGTTTATATTCAGTTCTCGAAAAAGAAACTTCTGAACGCGGATAATCTTGAAAAAAACTGCAACAATGCCAAGGTAATTTTTGGATAATAATATCTTGAGTTTCGATAATTACCCGTATTTCATCTGCGGGATGAAGTGCAGCGCGTAGCTGTCGGCTAATACCAGTAATCCCTGGTGATTCCAGCCAATTATCAATACTTAGCTGTAACTGGTGGCACAAATCATTAAAATCTACTACAGAGACATTCGTGATATTACCTTCATCAATTTCTAGTTCATCATCATCATCCGCCAAATTCCTAATCGATCCACTTCCTAGGCGATGGGCTGCGCCCCGCCAAAGGCGATCGCACAAACTCTGATAAATCGATTGCCAATTTCGATACAACTCTACCAAATTCGGCGCTGGTGGTAAACTACCGATAAACTGCTGCGGACGAGGATTATTTAATGCCCACAACCCAGCAGTCACAACAGGAAATCCCTCGTATAAATCACCATATCCTAGATTGATGACAACTGAATGAATCATCTAAAACCTCGAGGTGACTACCAGTGAAACGCTACGGCTCTCAGTGGTGGGTAGTTTATGCAAGTATGCCTAGCGGGGAGATAGACATTTTATGATTTTATATTTATTTTAATTTTAACCTATGATCGATCATAGAATTTTCCATCCGCCATGCGGTGGGGATAGTGTGCGATCGCAAATGATCGCGATCGCCAAAACAGTTATGGCAATCTCTACCACCTGTCTCTCGCCAATATGCGATTTGTTACACATATTTTTGGCAAGCGTACGAACAGGTTTTCCCCAGCAAACAACATCAACCAGTGAGCAAAGATAGTGGTAAGACAAGCTATATTGAAAGCTTCATTGACACTCCCCGGGCTAAAGCCACGGGGATTCTACATTCTACGTCACAACTTGCTCTACCAGGCTTGCGCCAAGAAGAGTAGAGGTTCCGACTCCTGTAGCGTTACTTCGGGACTGTCCGTCCCTAGCTTGTCGTGCAAGATTTAAAATATTTATTGCTGCATTGACATCCCGCTGCAACTTGCATCCACAACTACATTCATGGGTACGAGTTGAAAGAAATTTTTTCACAATTGCACCGCAATCTGAACACTTTTGAGAAGTCATTCTAGGATTGACAGCTACAACTGTAGTTCCAAATTTAGCAGCGAAATACTCCAACCAACGACGAAACAGAGTCCAAGCTACATCATTGATAGACTTGGCAAGGCAGTGATTTCTTACCATGCCTTTGACATTCAAGTTTTCATAGGCGACTAAAGCGTTAGCTTTGCATACGCAGCGTGCAAGTCTCTTTGCATGCTCATTACGTTGCCTACTTACTCTTAAATGCTTTTTGGCATATCTGAGTCTAGCTATTCGTCGTTGGTTCTTTCCTTTTTCTTTCTTGTAAATCTGACGTTGAGCATGCTTAATGGCTTTTTCGACTTTCCTCAAGAATCTGGGATTCTCTTGATGATGCCCATTGGAGTCAGAGTAGAAAAACTCAAGTCCAACATCTAAGCCCACTTCACCGTGGCCTATCCTTGTCTCGGCCTTGACCTCAACATCAATAGCAAGTTGACAGTAGTAGCCGTCAGCCTTCTTAACTAACCGAACGCGCTTAATTGACTTAACGGGGTAGGTCTGAATATCCCACTTACCTAACAACTTGACTTCACCAATACCTTTTTTATCAGTAAAAGTAATACGTCGTTTTGTCGGGTGTAATGACCATCCTGAAGTTTTGTATTCAACTGAACGGTTATCTTTTTGAAAGCGGGGGAAGCCTTTTTTCCCTGCCTTCTTAGACTTGCAGTTCTTGTAAAATCTGTCAATAGCGCTCCAGGCTCTTTCGGTTGCAACTTGACAAGCCATTGAGTTTAACTCTTCTACAAACTTAAACTCTTTTCGCAGCGCTGTCGAGTAATTGTTTAAGGCTATTTTGTTGATTTTTGATTCTCTTGAACCATCCATCCAATATCTAATAGCTTTGTTTCGGATGAACTGAGTAGTTCTAATAGCTTCATCAATTGCTTGATATTGATATTTTTTACCCTTCACCTTGTACTCTAATACAAGCACTGCGTTATCACCTCCTTGTTTTGTTTCACTCGATATATGCTAACATGAATATGTTCATAATATGTGTAAAGTATGGCAAAAAAACATTTACACATCCTTGTCTCAGAGCGAAGGATGAATAAACTACAGTTATTGGCAGTGGAAAAAGATAAGACAATGACTCAAATAATGGAAGAGTTAATTGACACTCTCCCCGAACCAAAGAAACAAAACATCACGGCAGGCTAAAGCCTGCGTCTGTGGTTTTCATCCCCGGTCTGAAGCACGAAATACGCAACTACGTTGCTGTTTCTCCGGGGTTTTCAACCTACTTTCTAATAACACCTTGCGGTAACGAGTCGGACGGCTAGTTCGCACGCACATTGTCCTTCTCCAAAACCCTGGATAACCATATTGACATAGTAGAGTTTAAGTGTTGACAATTGTAAATTATGAATTATGAATGATAAAAAATTTCATAATTCATAATATATAATTCATGATTTTTCTCCGAACACGCCCTTGACACTCGACAAAGCACCTCTACCCCAACTGTTTAAAGGCATTGCGCTATTTACACCTGGAGGAGATTTAATTTACTGTATCGACCCTAGTAAGCAAGGTCGATGGCATTTACATTTGTGCGCGATGTTGCAGGAAATCCTAGACTTACCAGAACCGCCTCACTTTTTAGTACCATGCTACACAGCGACCATAGACCATTGGTTAGATCCGCGCAGCCAGCAAATCCAGACTTTTGCCGAAGCTTATCCGGCAGTCATGCGACATCAAGCAGTCCTTAACGCTATTTTTGGTACAGGGGAGCTAACATGGCAATCTGCACCTTGGCAGGAGGGGTTGTGCGATCGCCTAGTATTAACAACATATCGTTCCACATTTCCCCAGCTTTGGGAAGACCACGACTTAGTTATGCGGCTCTCACTTAGTGATCCAACTCCTTCGTACTATCAACCAGTCACATCCGCACAACAACCTCAATCAAAAACAAAGGGCTATGTTCTTCGCTTATTTGTTGCAGGACATAGTGCTGCCACTGAACGCATTTTAAAGAATTTACACGAACTTTTAGAAAGATATCTTGGCAACCCTTATACTCTGAAAGTCATTGACGTATTAACGAATCCAGAACAAGCAGAATTGGATCAAGTTTCTGCAACTCCCACCCTGGTTAAAGTTTGGCCTCAGCCTGTACGGAGAATTGCTGGGGATTTGGATAATGTAGAGAAAATTTTACAGATGTTAGCAGGTCAGGAAAACTTGTAAATCAAGTGAAAACTCAAAAGTTAAAACAAAGAAATAATTTTTTTAACTTTTTACTTGGTTCTTTTTACCAAGTCGCGCCCAGAATGCCCACACCACAATGTTTGAAAAGGTGATGGGACTGCCAGAACCGTGGCTGGTCGGTCGGGAGACCCCTTCGGGTGAGTCCTATGCCTTCGCTAATGCCGCTCTTGCGTGCCGTGCCTCCTAAAAGAGGTCGCACGGTACAGGCGATAGCCGTGGTCGTACCCACTAGGCATAGGACTTATGTAAACCCAATCCCCAATCCCTAATCCCCAATCCCCTTCACTTATAACGACGACTCACTTCCTCTAACTGCTTAATCTCATCATCGCCCAATTTCCAACCCAAAGCGCCTGCATTTTGTTGTACCTGTTCGGCAGTTTTCGCCCCAGCAATAGGAATGATGTTTCCTTGATCAATTAACCACCTCAAGGCAACTTGGGCTGGTGTGCGATCGTGCTTGTCTCCTAACTGGCGTAGCAAAGAGATCACAGGCTCAAGTTTCTGCAAGCCTTCTTTACTAAATTTGGGGTCTATCCTTCTGCCATCTTTGGGAGTGTTGTCGCTATCAGCAGTGTATTTGCCAGTCAGTAAACCCTGCGCCAAAGGACTATACGCCAAGATTGTTACACCTAATTCACGGGCTGTTTGGAGAATACCATCCGTTTCAATCTGGCGAGTCAGCAAAGAGTAACGCACTTGATTCACAGCCAAAGGGACTCCACGCGCAGCTAGTATTTGGTGCGCTTCCCGCATTTGCTGTGCCGAGTAATTACTAACACCTACTGCTTCAATTCTGCCGCGCTTCACTTCATCTGCAAGAGCATTCATCAAGGTTTCTTGACTCATAAAGAAGGTGAAGGGCCAATGCACTTGATACAAAGCGACTCGCTCTAATTGTAGGCGTTTGAGACTATCTGTGAGGGCATCGGCGACAGACTGACCCAGAAATCGCCAGGGAACTGGACCGTATTTGGTTGCAATCTGCACCTGTTTGTCGGTTTTCTGCAAGAATTGCCCCAAAAATTCCTCTGAAAGTCCAAATCCGTAAATTTCAGCCGTATCAAAGAAGGTGACACCAACCTCCAAAGCTGCTGTAAAAGCTGCTTGCAATTGATCTGCACCATAGTTATTGCCATAATTCCAAAAAAGCTTATCACCCCATGCCCAAGTCCCAATGCAAAGGGGTGTAACAGCCGGACCATTTTGCCCTAGTGTGATAGTTTCCACGTTTACAACATTAATTTTTTTACAATTCTTTACTTTTCAGTGTATTGTAAAACTTTTCTTAAAATATCTCTCAGAGTATAGACAAATGATACGCTAGCCTTTAATGTTCAAATCCTCATGAGCAATAATGCCATATAGCAATACGGGCGCACATTTGTGTGAAAGTGCCTGTGCTTAGCGCATAAATCACCCATGCTTAGATACCCGACTTCTTAAACGAGCTTAGAGAGATGATTGGCATAATCTTCCCTCAATAGAGATGGAAGCATCATCGATAATCATACCGCTAGCTGAGTACACATTGATTGTGGATGTACAAAATTTTGGGTATCCGGATATATAGATGTAACTAGGGGGTACTGAAAGACGAATAAGCGGGCGAAAGGCGATCGCAGCTCTTTGGGAGGGCGATCGCTACTCACGCGCCTCCCATCACCCTCGCATCGCTTTCTGTGCAGTGAGCTTTCCGCAATGCTAAGCTACTAAAACTTAACTCTATATTTACCAACCGTTTACTAACAGGCTATATTTTACTTTTATGGAGGGGAAAACCTTTGCCATCGCACTTCCGGCGATCGCAAACGCGGTTTTCTATAACAAAGCACCCGCAAAACCAAGGAGTATTTACCCCCTTCATTACCAGGTCGTCAGGGTCTCGTCTACCTTTCTTCATCCACAATACGCTAGTACTTGTCATTCTTTATGTCAAGAATTTCTTTAAAGTGACTAAAAGAATATTGATACACCGAATATGTTTACCCACATATGCCGCTACATCCAATGTTTGCAACGGTTGAGGGTGATATCTAAAAATTAACCCCAGTTCATCTGGGGTTAATTTTTACTCATTTTCTTGGCGAGATTCCCTATTCCCCAAAGGTCACTAGGGTGGTTATATGACAAGAGAAAACGTTCAATAAGCCCCAGGAATCTGGGGTTTTCTTATGAAAGGATAAATAATAGCAGTCGTCTGTCACTTTGTCTAGGAAACGCTGCTACAAAGAAACCACTAAAATACCTAGGCTTTGCCAAACTCAGTCGCTGCTGCCCCAAAATAAAAAGCCCTTCACACACAGAAAGGGATGGCAGATACACAGTTTAACTAACGAATAATCTAGATTAGCGGCAAACAAGGTGAATTATCATCACAACGGCAGATAGCATTCAAGGTAACAACTTAGTGCAATACTTACCTGTACGGTGGGCATTGCCTTGCACAATTTTGGTATCTGTTCAGTGAACATAAGAGCAATGCCCAGCTTATGATTTCTGCATTTAATCTAAACTTGTGTTACTCGGCAGAATTTGCCCCGACATCATGGCTCTGTTTCTACAGCGGTTTTCTGTAAGGTGGGCATTGCTCACAAAAGCATATGCAATAGACATTCAGATATTGGTGAGCAATTGCTCCACCCTAATAATTATCATCTAGTAGCAACAATCTTTGTGAATCCATATCCTTTTGAGTACCGCATCAATGGCAAAGGACAGCATGGGTTACGCTTCGCGCTTTCCATCCTACATTTATCATTTATTTACGTCGAGCTACTGTATCTGGATAAGTTCGCCTTAAGGTAGCTTTGGATAGGCGTATGCCAGTAGTTTATCTTGGTTATAAAACCAATGAAAAATCAAATTATATATTCCCTGTAAGAAAGTATCTATGGCAAGCGGCGATTTCATTGATTCCCAGGGAAATTCCCTGGCGATGCCAAAGGTTAATGTGTTGACCATGTTTCGGCTTGGCTTATTTCAGATGGGGCTAAGCATGATGTCTATCCTGACTCTGGGAGTACTCAACAGAGTCATGATTCAGGAAATAGCCATTCCGGCGACGCTGGTAGGAGCAGTGCTAGCAATACAATTATTTGTTTCTCCTTCTCGGGTTTGGTTTGGGCAAATGTCCGACGCCAAGCCGATATGGGGCTACCACCGCACGGCTTATGTCTGGGTGGGAGCTGCGGTATTTGCTGTAGCCTCATTTTTAGCTGTGCAGGTGTTATGGCAACTGAACACTGTCGTCAGCAGTGCTGGTGGCTGGGCATGGACAAGCCAAACAATGAGCTGGATTGCTCTTCTGGCTTTGGTTTTTGCTTTATACGGTTTGGGAATTTGTGCAAGCGGTACTGCATTTGCGGCTTTGTTGGTAGATATCTCTGAAGAAGACAACCGTTCCAAAGTTGTCGGTGTTGTTTGGTCGATGCTGATGGTGGGGATTATTGTCGGGGCAATTATCAGTTCCAGTTTGCTCAAGCAATTAACACCCGAGGCAACAACAGCGACATTACAGGCATCAGTTAACAAGCTGTTTATCGTTGTTCCGGCAATTGTCTTTGCGTTGGGGATTATAGCGACCTTTGGCGTAGAGAAAAAGTATTCTCAGTACACCACTCGTTCCACAGTCATCAACCGAGAAGACAGCATTACCCTTGGCGCAGCTTGGCGAATACTAACAGCTAGTCCGCAAACAGGTCTATTTTTCACCTTTTTAGTGGTGATGACACTGGGCTTATTTATGCAAGACCCGATTTTAGAACCTTATGCTGGTCAGATCTTTCGGATGCCTCTAGCAGAAAGTACTAAACTGAATGTTTTTTACGGCACAGGTATACTGATTGCCTACGGTGTCGGGGGCTTTTTGATTGTGCCGCGTTTAGGTAAGCAAAGAACTATACGCCTTGGTTGTATGTTAGTGGCACTCTGTGCAGGATTACTTGGGATATCAGGATTTTCTGCGAATCCAGCGTTACTCAAGCTCGCTTTGGTATTGTTCGGTTTAGCAACTGGTATTCTAACGACTGCCGCAATCACCTTGATGCTGGATTTGACAGCGCCTGAAACCTCAGGAACGTTCATTGGTGCTTGGGGACTAGCGCAATCTCTAGCGAGAGGAATGGCTGTGTTTGCAGGTGGTGCGATCTTCGATGCCGGACGTAGGCTGCTGCCCAACTTAGTGCTAGCCTATGGACTCGTGTTTGCCTTAGAAGCCGCATTAATGCTGCTGGCGATTTGGTTTCTAAACCGTTTGAATGTGAGAGAATTTCAGACAAACGCCAAGCAGGCGATCGCATCTATTTTGCAAAGCGAACTTGATTAATTTTGTTTCGCGCCAAGACACCAAAAACTTTTTGCGTCTTGGCGTCTTTGCGCGAAAATAAAACTATGACTGAATTTTGGACAACAATTCTAGATTTTGCCCAAACCACTACCGCAAGAGTGGGAAACCAGTTAATGCAAGATTTTGGGCAAGTGCAAGCTCTGCAAAAAGCTGATGGCAGTTTGGTAACGCAAGCGGATAAATGGGCGGATCAGGAAATACGGGACGCCATAGCATCTACTTTCGCTGGTTACGGTATCTTGAGTGAAGAAGGCGACAAGGTTTTTCCTGGTACCGAATGGTGCTGGGTCATTGACCCCTTGGACGGTACAACTAACTTTACTCGTGGGATTCCCATTTGGTCGATTTCTTTAGGTTTGCTGTATCAAGGGACACCAGTTTTTGGTTACGTCTACGTGCCGCCATTGAATCAAGCTTTTCACGGCTACTGGGGAGGTATACCTGAGTTAGAAGCACCAACTGGGGCTTTTCTTGATAGACGTCCTATTTATACCAGTAATGACGCTCCCAGTGGAAATCACTTCTTCAACCTCTGTTCCCGCAGCACCGCAGCGATACAGAAAGACTTTCCCTGCAAAATTCGGATGCTGGGTGTTGCTAGCTATAATTTCCTGACGACTGCTACTGGCGCAACATTAGGTGGTGTCGAAGCTACACCAAAAGTTTGGGATATAGCGGCAGCTTGGGTGATTGTCCAAGCTGCTGGGGGAAGCTGGGTATCGTTAAAGTCGGAACCCTTTCCTTTAATACCAGGGGAAGATTATACGACTCGTTCTTTCCCGACTTTAGTTGTCAGTCGGAAAGAATTGATTCCGATTTTTACTCCGTTTGTGGAGAAGGTGAAAATTTGAACCGCCAAGACGCCTTAGACGCAAAGCGGCGTGCCGAAGGCTAGAACGCCAAGAAATTAAGATGCACAGATATTGAGAAGGCGATCGCGTAACATCAATAGCATTAATAGAGCGATCGCCTTTGATGGTTTGATAGTTTTAGGTGAGCGATCGCCTGTGTAACACCATCATTCAAGCTTGGAACTCGGAACTTGGTGCTTGGAACTTGAAACTTGCGCTTCTGAACTCGGGGCTTCAGCTTCAAAAGTACAAAGTCCGAGTTTAGAACTTCGGCGTTGAGCCTTAGAAGTTCATTTCTCTAGTATGATTTTGGTTATTGAAGCATCAACGATATCCCCGCCTCAAGCAAATTACATAATTTCCTCGAATCTTTATTGTTAACGGATGCCCTATCCCTAAACTGCGCTCAGAAATCTCCAAAGCTTTTTTATACAATGGCTCAGCTTCGCTATAACGTCCTTGGAATTGGTATACTGCTGCTAAATTGTTGAGGTCATTGGCAACATCAGGATGTTCTTCTCCCAGCAGGCGTCGCCTTAGTTCCAATGCTTGTTGGATCAAAGGTTCAGCTTCTGCGTATCTTCCTTGGGAATAGTAGAGTCCCGCCAAGTTGTTGAGGTTAGTGGCGACATCGGGATGTTCATCTCCCAGTAGACGTCGCATTAGTTCCAATGCTTGTTGTAACAGAAGTTCAGCTTCTGCGTATCTTCCTTGGGAATTGTACATTGTTGCCAGGTTGTTGAGCTTACTGGCAAAATGAGGATGTTCTTCTCCTAGCAGGCGTCGTGTTAGTTCCAAAGCTTGAAGGTAGAGGGGTTCAGCTTCTGCGTATCTTCCTTGGGAATTGTAAAGCCCTGCCAGATTGTTGAGACTAGTGGCGAAATGGGGATGTTCTTCTCCTAGCAAGCGTCGGATTAGTGTTAATGCTTGGAGGTAGAGGGGTTCAGCTTTTGCGTATCGTCCTTGTGAATTGTAGAGCCCTGCCAGGTTATTGAGACTAGTGGCGACATCAGGATGTTCTTCTCCCAGCAAGCGTCGCCTCAGTTCCAAAGCTTGTAAGTAGAGAGGTTCAGCTTCTGCGTATCGTCCTTGTGAATTGTAGAGATAAGCCAAGTTGTTAAGACTTAGAGCGACATCAGGATGTTCTTCTCCCAGCAAGCGTCGCCTCAGTTCCAAAGCTTGTAAGTAGAGAGGTTCAGCTTCTGCGTATCGTCCTTGTGAATTGTAGAGATAAGCCAGATTATTCCAACTTGGTGCGACATCGCGATGTTCCTCCCCTAGGCGCTTTTTAGTGACTTCTAGGCACTGCTTATACCAAGGTTCTGCCTGTTCATAAAACCCTTGACCTTGGTAGAATCGACCCAAACTCAAGAAAGGTGAAATTATATCCTTATCATTGAGATAGGTCGTAAGGTTGTTTGCTACCTCTGCAATATGAGGCATAGCAGTGCTAACAGCTTTGATTTGCTCACGGTTAGGGGTTTCAGGAAACCCTTGGGCAACTTTTACCATTGCTGCAGCAAAGGCACTTTTCATATCATCTGCTACCTCTAACCCTTGCAGCTTCATTTGGAAAAATTCCCTAAGTAGAGGGTGTAGTTGGTAGATACCTTCACCTTTGCGCTGTAGCAAATGCAACTGCAACAAATTGGGTCTAGCTTTCTTCAAAACTGTGGCTTTATTGCCTGTTTCCATACTTTCTATCACTTCCCAAGGAATGGGAGACAAGGCAAACAAACTCAGCAGACAACCTAAAAATTGGCCGTTTTCATTCAAGCGTTGCCAACTTAACTCAAAAGCAGCAGTCACACCTCGTTCAGCAGTCATTTCTGGCGGTGCTTGGTCTAAGGCTTCGTCCTTCAGACGCTCATCTTCCAACCTTTGCAACATTTCTGTGAGGGATAAATCCTCATCCAATGCGAGATAACGTCCCACCAATTCCAATCCCAAGGGCAAATAACCCAGCCATTTACAAAGTTTTCTGGCAACCCAAGGCTCACGTTGCAACCGTTCTCTACCTATTAGGGATTTTAATAAATTCATTGCCGCCCGTGGTTTCAGCACATCTAAATCTAATCGCACAATAGGCGGCTGTAATTTTTCCCGTGTCGTCATCAGCACTTTAAACCGAGACGATGACGTCTCGAGATAAGGCTTGACTTGTTTGTAGTCGGTGACGTTATCCAACACTAACAGCACTTCACCTTCACGCCAGTTTCGCCAGCAGTATACGACTTGCGCCAGTAAATCAAAATCCTCTGGTGGGTTTAATTGCAGTTGTATACGAGCAAATTGCACAATCTGCAATCCCACATCTTGTAAGGCCAGCAACCAGCAAATTCCACCTTGGTAAGTTTCGCGGTGTGCTATTGCATATTGCAGCGCCAGTTCAGTTTTACCCACGCCACCCATACCAGCAATGGCGGCTATTGCCACGCGGTCATTTTGCTGCAAGAGTTGGTGGAGATGTTCGAGTTCTTCTTCACGTCCGACAAACTTCGTCGCCCCACTCAGGGGTAAATTTTGTGGTATTCCAGTAGGGGGGTTTAACTTTGCCCGTTCCCGTTCAGGCGACTGGAGTCAGAAATTGAAAGTATTACCAGAAATAGTATTAGTTCCGCCTTTAACGTTTATGCCTTGCCAATTTTCAATAATTGTTTTTGTCAATTGAGGTTGTGCTTCATTTGCCACAGATGCGACTGCTTGAGCAATTTCAGAATCTTTTTTTGCCGCTTTCTCTACTTGTTGTCCAATGAGATAAGCTTGACCATAATTTAGAGGTTGTTTTTGAGCCAGTTCTATAGCATTTGCCGTATCAGGTTCTTTGCGCTTAAGCAGTAATATCAACTTCTCGCCTTCGTTCCAAGCCTTTTCCCCGATGATTTCACCCGTTTTTTCAAAAGCTTTGGTGATGACTAAAGTGGCGATCGCGGCTGCTGTTAGTGTTGCAGGTTCCATAAACTAGCCCTGAAATTGAGATGGCATTTGGTTATTCATACAATACTATTTTAGGAAATTTCGGAAAATGACTAGAGGGATTTTTGCTACTATGACCTACTAGCCTGTTAATTTTGCTTTGAGGGCTTCGTAGTAAGCGCTAAATTGGCATAAACCAAAATATTGGTGTCAATGAAGACAGGGTTATCAGTCGTTGGCATATAAGTCTTCTCGGCGGAAAGTAACGCTTTCCGAGACTAATCCTACAGGATACGAGGAAAATTTCAGCGGTGTACGCTTTTCTTGAGTGACCGAAACAATTCGCTCATTCGCTCATTCAAAGTTCAACTTAGGAAAGACGGGAGTAATTTTGAATTAATTAATTCAGGGTGCAAGCCCCTAATTTTAATTATGCAAAAAAAAGAAACTGCAAAGCATCGTTATTCAAGCCCCTAACTGAAGTTAGGGGGTCTTAAATTTTGAATTTTGAATTGATAATTTTGAATTTTTGAGAAGCGAGTGACTGGTTTCTCATCAATCACCACTACAATTTGATGCTCACCTGCTGGGATATCTGGTGGTAACTGCACGGTAATTTTTCCATCTGTTGTAACTGTAGCAATTCTCGTAATCGCTTTCATCTCATTTCTCCTAAAATACAGTGTTACCGTCCCCAATCATCATAGATATCCTCACGTCTTAGAGAAAGATTTTCAGACCAAGAATCAACATGAATCACAGGAAAATCTAGCAGCGATCGCTTTTCCTTTGTCTCTGTTTTTTTGGGTAAAGGCTGTTCATCAATCATCACCACAACTCTATGCTCACCTGCTGGGATATCCGGTGGTAACTGTACTGTGATTTTGCCGTCTGCTGTAACGGTGGCAATTGTTTCGATAGTCTTCATATTATTCCTCCTTTTTATCAGGGCTATTTTATTTTAGGGATTTCTAAATTAAAAAATATCCAACTTTTTTTTGTGGGATGGGCTTCTAGCCCGTCCTAATAAACTGGGCGGGCAAGATGCCCACCCCACAAGATTGGATAATTTATTTGTTGGAAATCCCTTATGTACGACCACTTTGTTTGTTTAGTAATCCAAACGAGAAGCGCTATATTTTTAGGGTAATTAACCTAGTCTAAAGCTGTTTACAAAAAGTGCGATGCTCCCAAAGGGAGCCGCCAAAGGCGATCGCCTAAGCAGGTAGCATCACTGTTCTAAAGGTCAAAAAAACTCGTCTTTCACACTTAATAATTTCACGTTGCCACTTATCACTCTTTGCTACCCCAAATCGCTACAATAGAGATTTGGAGCATAGTGCATCCGGTTATGGGTCTTCCTATTGTTGCTATTATTGGTCGCCCGAATGTGGGCAAATCTACCCTGGTCAATCGCCTTGCCGGGGAAAAATCTGCTATCGTTCATGACGAACCAGGTATGACACGCGATCGCACATATTTACCCGCCTACTGGAATGATCGCGAGTTTCTCGTCGTCGATACTGGTGGTTTGGTATTTAATGACGATACAGAATTTTTACCACTGATTCGCCAACAGGCTATGACTGCGCTTGCAGAAGCAAGTGCCGCTATTTTTGTGGTAGATGGTCAAACTGGACCAACACCCGCTGATCAAGAAGTCGCAGAGTGGTTGCGACAACAACCTGTTCCTGTTCTCCTGGCTGTCAATAAGTGTGAATCCCCAGAACAAGGTTTAATGCAAGCTAGCGAATTCTGGGAATTGGGCTTGGGTGAACCTTACCCCATTTCTGCCATTCATGGAAGCGGCACAGGAGATTTTCTCGACGAGTTAATTAAACATCTGCCACCGACAGAAGAAATCCCAGAAACCAATGAAATTAAAGTGGCAATTGTGGGACGCCCGAATGTTGGGAAATCCAGTTTATTAAATGCTTTCGTGGGAGAAGCAAGGGCAATTGTTAGCCCAATTTCTGGTACAACCCGCGATGCGATTGATACTGTCGTGGAACGCAATGGGCAAATTTACCGCTTAATTGACACAGCAGGGATTCGCAAAAAGAAGAACGTGGATTATGGTCCCGAATTCTTTAGCATCAACCGTGCTTTTAAAGCAATTCGTCGCGCTGATGTGGTTTTAATGGTGATAGATGCTCTTGATGGTGTCACCGAGCAAGACCAAAAATTAGCTGGGCGGATTGTCGAAGAAGGTCGAGCTTGCATTATCGTGGTCAATAAGTGGGATGCTATTGAAAAGGACTCTCACACGATTTATGATTACGAAAAACATCTGCAAGAACGGATGCATTTCACGGAATGGGCGCAAACCATCTTTGTCAGCGCTTTGACTGGGCAACGGGTGGAAAAGATTTTGGAGTTGGTGAATACAGCAGCAGAATCGCACAAACGCCGTGTCAGCACAGCGGTGATCAACGAAGTCTTGGAAGAAGCGGTTGGTCGGCATTCCCCGCCAGTCTCTCGCGGTGGGCGTCAGGGCAGGATTTATTATGGTACGCAAGTCAGCGCTCAACCGCCTACAATAGCATTGTTTGTCAACGATGGCAAACGCTTCAACGACAACTACCGTCGCTATATTGAGCGACAATTTCGGCAACATTTGGGCTTTCAAGGAACTCCCATCCGTATACTATGGCGGAGTAAGAAAACTCGTGATGTCGAAAGTGGTAGTGCCAATCGCGCCACCCGCGTGTAAATGAAGATATGAAGAATAAAGAAAGAAGAGTGAAACTTTTTCTTTCTTGAATCTTCAATCTTCACTGTTCTTTCTTCTAAAAAATGGATTTACTGCGATCGCTGCCCATTGGTCTTTACTTAGAACAACCTCAAACTTGGCTACACAAACTCGACCCGCGAGTCAAGTTGGTTTGGTTGATGAGCTTTCTCACAACGTATATTTTTGCCAACAACTTATGGCGCGTGCTATTGGTAGTCCTGTTGATTCTTGCTACCTTAATAGCACGTATTCCCCGGCGAGTTTGGCGGCAGCAAATGGTTTGGCTGTTGACATTATGCTTTTTTGTGCTAGTAATTATATCTATCAGTCCTGATGGGCTTGGTATAAGTTATCAACCGCGCCTGCCAACCAACCAACAAGTATTAACAGAAAAATCACCTGCGACTCCTGCAACTCCAGCCCTCGCAACAAACAACCAAAAAGACTACAAATACGTACTGGTTGACAAAGGTCCAGTTAAAGTAACTCGCCGTTCGTTGGATTTGGCAATCAGTGTGAGTACGATGATATTTACCTTGATTTACAGTACTAACCTATATTTGCTGACAACCGCACCAGAGGAAATCACAGCAGCTCTAGAAAGCTTAATGCAACCCTTGCGACGGTTTAAATTACCTGTGACTGAGATGACTTTGACTTTAACTTTATCGTTGCGGTTTATTCCTCTAGTTTTAGAAGAAATCCAGAATTTAATTCGTTCTGTTATGACAAGGGCGATTAATTGGAAAAAGCTGGGATTGAAAGGAGCCGTCAAAGTTTGGTTGTTGGTTGCACAACGGCTGTTGGAAAATTTGCTACTTCGAGCAGAGCAAATGGCTAGCGCGATGATGGTGCGAGGTTTTACGAGTCCTCATGAACATCGAGTGCAATGGCACGACTTACGGCTGAAAACAGGTGATTGGGTGGCGATCGCACTTCTTATCGTATTTTGGGGAGTGCGACTGGCTATAGGAACTGAAGTTTAAATTGTCAAATTTCATGCCAAGTTTTACCTAACTTGCCTTTCAAGCCATGATAGGTACCCGTGAGGCAAGCCGATATTTTTAACAATTTATGTTCAGAATCATATAGCAAAATCAAAATAATTGCATGAATCATATATTTCATTCGCCTCATCCAGCTTGTTAAGCGATAGCATCCTTTAGCATACTGATTAGATAAATAGGTATGGTTACGGCAAATATAGTAGTGGCGTAAGGCAGAATATTTTTGTACTGTCAGCTCTTTGTAAAAAAACTTAGTTTTGATAGGATTACCAAAGTTATGGTACATAATTGCGTCAGGAACAATCAAGTTATGAAATCCTTGTTGCACAAGCCGTAGTCCATAATCCAGATCAATACCATCAATAAATAGTTCTACTAAAGGGGGAGAAATAGTCTTAGCGGCTGCAATAGAAATCAAAGAGCCAGAAGTGATAGGTGCATCACATTCATAGGGCTGTGTTGTATCAAGTTTATATCCAGTGAAGTGATCATCAACAAAGACAGCACCCTCAACAATCTGATCATTTCTTAGATCAATAGCCGTAGGAGCAATTATTCCTATTAAGTAAGTATGATTATTAATAGTATGATAATGATACAAAAGCTTATTTAAGCAGTCCTTTTTTACAACACTATCTTGATCAAAAGCCCATAAAAAATCATATTCTTGTTCTATAGCCCACTTAATAGCTATATTTAGCCCTCCAGAAATACCTATATTTTCTGGATAAAATTCAACAATGACATTTTCAACGTCTATCAGAAATTTATCAATTGATTTTTTAATTGAATTATCTACAATGAGAATTGTAGTCACTGGAACTAATTGTGTTTTAATAGCTTGAACACATTGCAGAACTGCTTTTGGATCTTCATAAGCAGTAATGTAAGCAGCTACTTTATATTTTTGTAAAGAGTATATATTATTCATTGCGGCAATAGTAGCTTTCTAATAATCGGCTACTGCCAAAGTAGACTATGATTTTAAAAGCGTAAACAAAGTCCAGGATAAACCACATTACTGCTGTGCTGACAACCACTCAATTGCTTCGTTAAGCTCATTTTCTTTTATGTTTTTGCTGTTTTTTGATGGTATCAGATATCTTTCTGCAAACCGCTGCACAGCAAAGAATTTTTTAGGTTGAATAGTTTCGCCTTTATATCCACGTTTTACTTCAATATTTACACAGAATTCTTTAACAACCCCTTTGTAGTACCTAATTGCCTTATCTAAGCTGATTTTACTTTGATAAAGCTCTACTAGAATATCCGCCTCAACAATATATGTAAATTCTTTAAGTAACCATCTAGCATTGAGAATCTTTTCCCAAAAATCGACAAACCAGACGCACATATGAAGATAATGATCTTCGTTAAAAAAAAGCTTGTGATCAATAATGAATGCTGAATTTTCCCAAGTATAAGGCGTCCAAATTTCTAGCTTTGCCCCATCAACACAAACACGACTTATCTCGGCAAAAAGTTTTGTAGGATTGGTCAGGTGTTCTAAACAGTGAGACGAGTAAACATAGTCAACACTTTGATCTGGAAAAGGTAACGGTTCTGTTTCGAGGTTTAAAACATAATCAACACCCGGTTGAGCAAAAATATCAAGACCAATCGTGCCTTCTTTCTTACAAGAGCCGCAGCCTAAGTCAATCTTTAAGTAAGTCATACTTTTTTAGATGTACTCTATTTAGTTTATCAGTTCATGATTGACACAATAGCGTCTTGCCAGTTCTTCGCACAATGCTTTAAAGTTCTAGTTGAAAGGACATACTCTTGAGCCTGCTTAGCTAGTTTTTGCCGTAATGTATCATCATTGAGCAAGCACTCGAAAGCTTCTACCCAACCTCCTGTATTGTTGGAGGCTAAATATCCTGTTTCTAAATGGCGAACACTTTCTTCATAAGGAAGCACCTTACTATAGATACCAGGTATGCCTAAAATACTATAGTCAAGAAATTTGATGTCTGACTTACAGCGGGTAAAGGGATTATCTTCTAATGGGGCGATCGCCAGATCCCACTTGACAGTTTTACTCATCCAAGGCATGAAATCTGGATATTCGCCATTGTTGCCAACTTCTAATACCTTGATTGGTAAGCTATTAAAAGTTTGCATAGTAGCTTGATCGGCGATACCTCGTATGAATTGCATTTCTAGAGTCCCGATATTTTTCCGTAATATTTCACGCAAAGCTTGAAGGATCATCATCAGATCGGCATCATGAGTGTAACTTCCCATGTAACCAATCACCTTGTGTCCATTATTGACGGTGGCAGAATTTTGACTGACCACTGTGTTTCCAATCAAACGTTCATCCAAAGCATTTGGCACTACAACAATCTTTTTATTAAATCGAGTGAGACGCTCCTTGAGGCAATTGGTTGAAACAATAATGCCATCTGCCTCTCTAGCAAAATAGCGTATTGCCATGAGTTGCTCTGTCTTGAATCCTTGTCGAATCGGTTCTTCTGGCTTAAGATCCAAAAGATTGTCATCTATCGTATAAATTAGGCAAGCTTTGTCTTTGCGGATGTGTTTAATCAAATCCTCGGCTAATTTCAGCGAAATATCGCTTCTCCACAACCGTTCGACAATTACTACATCGGCACGGGTATATCTTGTTCCATAGCTTAGAATGAAAGCCCCAGTGTTAGCAGGGTGTGTTAGGGGACGTAGTAAGCGGATATGGGAACAACCGTGAGGACGCAAGTCAGGACTGTGTTCAAACAAGACATGAACTTTAAGCACCATTTGCAGATTCTCAATAAAATTAAGCGCTAAAGAGAGAATTGAGGATATTGTACGCTGCTTGCTCCGGAAAATACTGGCAAATATCAGCGATTGCCTGCCTTTGTATTTGAGTCCGCAGAGGTTCATCCATAACTAAGCGATTCAAGGTAGTCAAGCACGCTGCTACATTGCTGCTGTCTACAATCAAACTATTTTCTTCATGTCTAGCGAAGCTTTTAGAACCGCCTTCTTCAGGAACTATAACTGCAACCCCACAAGCCATCGCTTCCATAGCAGTTAAACCCATAGCTTGAAACGATGAAAAATCAACAAAAATATCTATTTCATTCAGGAGAAATGCAAGTTGGGGTCGAGTTAGAATTCCTGCATTACGCCAAGGAAAGTCATGCGGTAGCGCTTGGAAATCAGGATCGTTTGTGTCGCATCCGAAAATGATAATTTCAATGTTATCTCCGTGCGTCCGATAAATTTTCTCTAAAACTTCCATAGTCAGCTCTGGACTGCGGCGGGGACTACTAGGACGAACCATAGCAGCGATACGCAATGGTCTTTGAGGCCAACTAGGATCTCGTCGTCGGCGGGGGCAAAATAAATCTATGTTGATACTCGATCCGACGACGGCACAATCAACTCCTATCTGCTGTTTTACTATATTGCTATTCCACTCAGTCTTAGTAATGCGCACTAAGTCCCGATAGCGAGTATATGAATTCCAAGCAGTTTTATAATCCAGAGAATTTTTTGAGAAGAAATAAGGCTCAAAATCTTGGACATAGTATCCTCTGACTGGCAGTTTTGTATCTGGAGTCAATGGTTCGAGCCAATCAACAGATTTATACAAAGTAGCAATGACTGCATCATACTCTGCCAATATTTCAGTAATGTCCTGCCCTTTTTCCACATATATAACTGGTAAATCATGTTCTGGGTAACTGCGCTCAAATGTTGCTTTATGGAGATTGAGATTGGCAATCCTCACATCTGTCCCCATCTTTTGCATCGCTGCGGCTTCCTGAAACACTACGTTTCCACCACCACCAGGTTCGATAATAGGAAGAATGAACAAAACACGTTTACCCTCCCAGCGCGATTTCCCGTTTTCAATTAATTTTTGGCGTATTGCCATAACGCGGCTACGAGCACGAATTCCCTCTATCACTCTGCCAAAGCGACACACAGCGACGCCATCGCTGATGATTGGCTGACCATGCTTAGCTACTAAAGCTTGATCCGCTCGTTGGCACAAAAGCTTTCTACGTTCGTTGGAGTAGCTTCGAGATTGGCTGTGAAACACATAGGCATCATCTGCAATGGCAAGCTGCCAGCCAGCCTTACCAGCACGCAGGCAGAAATCATTTTCCTCACCATAGCCTGCTCCAAACGTAGCCTCGTCAAAGTAGCCAATTTCTTCAATGAGCCTACGTTTAATCATTAAACAAAAACCATTGAGGAATGGGATACGCGGGTAGACGCGCTCAGAGTATTCAGCTAAAAGCCTACCCATGTCAGCCACTGTCATGTCCTCGGGCAATTTATTTTGTGCCCAATCTCCTTGGTGAGCTATCTCTGGAATAGATTGCCATGAAGCCGTATTAGAAAGCGGTCCTACTATTCCAATTTGCGGATCGGATTCTCCACAAGCAATCATCCGGTCTAGCCAATTTGGTGTAACTATCGTATCGCTATTAAGCAAGATTGCATAATCTGCTACAGACAGTTGGAGTCCTTGATTAGCGGCAAACGTGTAACCTTTAGCGACCTCATTCCTAATTAGGATAGCTCCTTGGTAACGGGCGAAGTCTTTGAGATATTGGCATGTTTCTTCGTTACTGCCATCGTCTACTAAAATTAGTGAGTATGGCATACGTGAGTAACGAACTACCGATTCCAGGCAACGCTTAACGTCATCAAGAGCATTGTGGACGCAAACAATAATGTCTACACTTACAGAATGCTTGACTAAAGGTTTCTTAGACAAGACTTCTCCCACAACAATGTCAGCAGTAGTGAACTGGCTTCTGCTCTGACGAAAAGAGGATTTCTGTAACTTTAGAACAACTTTATTATTTAAGCTAAAAAAAAACTTGATAATCGGCTCTTTGAGCTTGAACCACAATGTTCGCAGTTTCCAGAACTTACTGGTGTGCATTGCAGCAATTGTAGTATTTGATTGCTCAAGCTCCGCCTGTTTTTGTTGCAGTTGTAGTTGTGTTTGTTGCAGTTGTAGTTGTGTTTGTTGCAGTTGTAGTTGTGTTTGCTCAAGCCCCACTTTTGTTTTCTGTAGCTGGGATTGTGAGCGCTCAACTTCTACCTGAGTTTGTTGTAATTGTAACTGCGAATGCTCTAATTCTGACTGTTTTTGCTGAATTTGAGCCTGCGAATGCTCTAATTCTGACTGTTTTTGTTGAATTTGAGCCTGCGATCGCTCTAATTCTGACTGTTTTTGTTGAATTTGAGCCTGCGATCGCTCCAATTCAATTTCTTTCTCTTTCAGTTGAATTTGCGCTTGCTCAAACTCTGATTTATTTTGCTGTAATTGAATATCGAAAGACTTCATCTCTTCAACCAGCCTCAAATATTTTGCATTTAGGGCTGCATACTTACCTGCTAAAGATAAAGGGAAGGCTCTAATAACAAATTGTAATGTATCTGCATCTTTATCTTGTTCAATTTGCTCAATAATTTTAATATCAAAACTATTCTTATCAATAGGTGGTACTAAATTAGAAGCGGAAAATATTGGTAATTTTGTCCGTTCTACCACATCTATGATGTATCCTGCTTGCTCAAATAATTCTTCTACTGTTTTGCTTGTAAAAAATCTGAGATGTGTGTTATCTAAAATACCTACTTCTGCATATTCAAACTGTCCCTGCAAAAAAGCCAAACGAATAGCTCCATGAGCAATGTTCGGAATTGAAGCAACCACATATCCTTCAGGTTTTAATAACCGTCGCGTTTGTTCCAGTACTCTCCATGGATCACGCAGATGTTCTAAAACATCTCCAAACACGGCTACATCAAATGCTTGCTCTGGTAGAATATCGCATAAAGACACAAAATCTAGATCGGCAACGATAACTTGTTCGCAATATTGTTCAGCTATTTTCCCTGCCTTTGAATTCACCTCAACTCCTGTAACGCGGCAGCCTTTTTTAGTAAGTAACTGAGCCAAATAACCTGTAGCACAACCAAAGTCTATAACTAGCTTGTTTTCTCCTACTAACCTAGACACTTTCTTGATGCTGTTGTTGTCATCCAAATCTGATTCCGACAGATTCGATACTAAAATATAATCTTTTTCCCAATTACTTGGCAGATTTTGCATATATTTTTCCCAACTATTACAAAGTTTATTGCTCAATTTAAAGTCGCTTCAAGTACCCATTTGGGTTGAAGGTTGATAAAAATTTATGGCAGTCTTTATCAATATAAAAATCTAAGTTAACTTTCAAAAAATCTTCTACTGCCTCCATTGGACCAGGACCAAAATCCTGATAAACAGGATGACCGTTAATATTAGTATCTTCTACTATTAAATACCCACCTGAAATAACTAACTTGCTATAATTTTCTAATTCTTGAAAAACATGATCTTTTGTATGATTTGAGTCAAGAATCACCAAGACATTTTTTCCATATGTCATCTCAAAAACTTGATTTACAACATCTGCACTAACCGAATTACCTTGAATTAGATGGATATTGTTGGAACTACTCAAGTTTTGCCTTGTTTGCTCTGTTATCTCAATATCTATACCGATTATCTCGCCTTTTCCAACTAATTTGCATATATCTGCCAGAAATGCTGTAGTTCCCCCAAAAGCAACCCCACACTCAACAATAAAATCTGGTTTCTGCCTATTAATAACCTCCTGGTACAACCATAAGTCCAAAGGACACTTTAAGGCTGGTATACCCATCCAATAGGTATTTTCCCAACTTGGTTTGCCATTAAGTACAGGAATGTGATAATAAATATGTGAGAATCTTTCAATTTCGTGGCTTAAACCCGCTACCTCATCGTTAATTGGTAATTGTTTTTTCAAATTTTCCCAACTTTGCACACTTGCCTCCAAGAAAGTAAAACCATAGTATAACTTGAATAATTTCAAGCAAAAACACTCAGGTTAATGCATCTATTTAATATCAGGTTGCAATGCTAAGTCTTGTTGATGGAAGACTTTCACATCTATTGGTTGTTGAACTAACGCACTAATTCGCTTACCTGTATCGGGAGGCAACACCTGAAGAATCATTGCATTATCAATCCAATCAAAGGTCATCGCTGTATAGTTTTCTGCACCCGCTACCGTCAAACTATAGGAACCAGGACGTAATGGTAAATTAAATTTGTATTCAATGTGCAGTTTTGTTCCTGGTTCTAACTTGCCAATCGGACAGTTTTCTTCAAGTGTGTTGCTTCCAATCAGTTCGTTGCCGTTTTTATCACAGATAAAATAGCCAACTATACAGCTTTGTAGAGGTTCATACACTTGGACATCGACTAGCAATGTTACTTTTTCATTAAACGCAAAAATGCCAACTTCTCCATCGGTATCCTCTCCTAAGTGGTTGAGCAACTTGATATTTTCAATGACTGCCTTGCGGCTGCCTCTACGAGTAGCTTTAACTTTAACTAAATTTTGCTGATGGGATTTCTGTGGTGTAGCAGTGTTGTCATGCTCTTTGTAATTATTTATTATTCTTTCTTCCTCTTCAGGAGGTGCTAATCCTAACTCTGCTTCGGTGATAAGCTTCATGTATTTTATGATGACATCATTGGGAGAACCGGAAGCGTAAATTTTGCCTTGATTAATCATCACTGCTGAATTACACAAAGTCTTAATTGACCCTGAATCATGGGAAACAAATAGAGTCGTTACCCCAGAATCCATTAAGTTTCGCATCCGCCGCATACAGCGATGTTGAAACACTATATCTCCTACTGCTAGTGCTTCATCAACAATTAAAATTTCTGGATCAACATTGACTGCTACGGCAAAAGCTAAACGGACAAACATACCACTTGAGTATGTTTTTACAGGTTGGTCAATAAAATCTCCAATATCGGCAAAACCAGCAATTTCGTCAAACTTATCTTCAATTTCCTTTTGGCTTAACCCCAACAACCGCCCATTAAAAAACACATTCTGCCGTCCGGTGAACTCCACATTAAACCCACTACCAAGTTCCAGCAGTGCCGACACCCTACCCTTAACTTGTACTTCTCCAGTTGTTGGTGTCAGTGTTCCAGCAATAATTTGTAATAGCGTACTTTTTCCAGAACCATTACGTCCAACAATTCCTACCGTTTTTCCCTTGGGAATTTCTAGATTGATATCCCGCAACGCCCAAAATTCATCAGCTCTGCTATGCCCTGGTAACAAAAGTTCTTTCAACCGCTCTACAGGATGAGCATACCGCTTAAAGCATTTCGAGACATTTTTTAGAGAAATTGCAATTTCTTCTCCCATGCTTGTGCTGTCAATATTCAAAACTCCCACACCAAAATTGAATTGTACTGTTTGAAGCTGACCTAAGGTATTGCTTCCATTTTGCCAGCAATTACCATATAAATATATAGCATTCCATATAGCATTACGATATAATTTGTGAGATTTTGCGTCCGGGTCGTCCTTTGTCCTTAAGACAATATGTTTACCTATACATATAGGAATGTCTGGGTACTCAGAAGTTCCCCTTATTAAGGTGATATTGTCTCATGTCTGAGGGCAAGGAGCTTTACAATACATCCGCAAAAGCAGGACGCAAACGTCGATAACACCACAATCCCCCGGAAAAAACGACAACTGCAATCATTGAAGCAACTCCCCACTCGCCCCAGTGTTTAACCTCTCCTCCTAAAACTAAATCACGATAAACCTCAACGATCGCTGTCATGGGATTTAACCAAAACACCCAATTCCGCCATTCCTGTGGAATTGCTGATGCTGGATAAATAATAGGTGTCAAATACATCCAAATATTTAAAAGAACTCCCAAACTTTGCGGAATATCTCGCAAAAACACTGTTAGTCCCGCAGCCAAGTAACCTAATCCCGCTGTTAGCAATAACTGCGGTATCCAAACCAAAGGTAACAGCGCTAAAGTTGTATGCAAAGTATGGGAAAACATTGCTACAAAAAAAATCAACGCCATTAAACCAAAAGAACTCTCAATGAAAGCTGATAATATTGGCACCAGTGGTAATAAAGCAAGGGGAAATACTACTTTTTTCACTAAATTCGGTTGTACGACTACCGAACTAGCCGCTTGAACCAAACCACCACTAAACGCAATCCAAGGCAGTAATCCTCCAAATATCCATAAACCAAAGGTAAAGTTGTTTTCTGGTAAACCTCTAAGGCTCAGCTTTACCTTCAGCACAATCGAGAACACATAAGTATAAATCAGTAACTGCGATAGCTGATTCACCAAGGGCCACAAATTCCCTAAAATAGAACCCTTATACCGCGCCTCTAAATCGCGTCGCACTAAAGTTCTTAGTAAATCGAACTTTGCCCACCAATTTTCGTTAATTGGTAGAATGCGCTTCAGCATCCCTGCCTTTCGGACAACTCCTCGCATTGTTTGCAACAATTCCAGCTTCCTCGCTCACTACCTACACACCAAATTTGTCTCAATGAAGCCTAACAGCTATGAAAGTTCCCATCGTACTTCTATTGCAAGAATAAGTTTTTTTTGTAAAATTGCGCTTAAATTACCTTGTAGATTATACGATTAATTGGATATTTTGCTGCATATTTTCTCTGCAATTTTTGCTAAGAGCGAACTAAGTCAAACTCTCAAAGATTAATTTCTCACAATCGTAACTGTTGAGCCAACTGTTGCCAAACAAACAGGTGCTTGTTCGCAAATTTCTGTGTTAAGTATCAAATAAGTATTGCTTCACGTTTAAAGCAAGTTATCCGGATCAATTCCCTGATTACGCAAATATTCCGCCAGTCTTTCAGCCCGTTGACGTTCTTGTTCAGCTCGTTGACGTTCTTGTTCAGCTCGTTGGCGTTCTTGTTCAGCTCGCTGGCGTTCTTGTTCAGCTCGTTGCCGTTCTTGTTCAACTTGCTGTGCAGGTGTTGGTATCCATTGATGACTCGCATCGTACCAACGCAGCCATAAACCTGTGTATTCTCGTAGGAACCTTGCCAAACTCCCAAGCCTAGCTTTACTTCTTCAAGCCACAAACGTTGGTCGGGTAAAGACAATTCCTGATAACGTGTTCCCTCTAAGCGAAAACCTCGTAGTCGATTGCTGTATCGGTCAAACACAACATAATAGGGAATACGTAAAATTTGCTCATAAACCTGCCACTTGGTTGGCGGCTGGTTGACTTCTCTGAGAGTCTGTCCTAAGTCTTCCTGTTCTGTACCAGGTGAAAGCAATTCAACAACTAAAAATGGATCAACTCCCTCTTGCCAAATCACATAACTCAAGCGCAAATCTTGTTGTTGTTGGGCACGAGGAACCCCTAAGACTAGGTACCAATCAGGGCGTTTGTACCACAGTGGATGACGGGGATCGTAGTAAAGATTTAAGTCGGTAGCAATTAAAATTTCCTCAGACGGATAGTTAGAAGGTTGGCAGGTTTCGCTGAGTAGTCTCGGTTGAAAAATATGAAATTCATCTGGCAATCCAGGTTCTCCCACTAATTCACTAGGCAAATCATACATCGTGGGTAGGACTTCCTGGGGTGGACGGGGTGGATCAGTTTGATACATAAGTGCTACCTCTACTTTCAATGCATGGACTAAGTTAAACTTTCACAGATCAATAGCCAACGATCGCAACTGCTGTGCCAACAACTGCGATCGCCCCTCAGGGCACTGCGCTTTGCGCAATCGCATTCGTTCTTGTTCCAAAAGTAATTCTGCATCCGTTGCCCGTTGCTGTGCTTCCGTTGCCCGTTGCTCTTGCTCAATAGCCGCTTGTTGTGCAACTCTCGCCGCCTCTTCTGGTGTCGGCACTAAATCCCCTTCTGATGTGAAGTATCTTAGTTTACCTGCTTCCACACCCAAATACAGACCAAGCACCTGACTCCAACGCCATCCCCGCGAATTCGGTACAATTTCTTGATATTCATTACCTACCAACTCAAAGCCGACAAACTCTAAATTCTCTGGAGAAAACCAAAAATATTCAGGAGTGCGAAATCGATTTTGATAGAGGTTTTTCTTCAAGTTCCTGTCAACATGAGCTGTACTCTCGGAAAGTAATTCAATAATCAAGTCTGGATAACGACCATCTTCCTCCCAAACGACCCAGGAATTACGAGGTCTTTTCTCAGTGTCCTTTACTAAGAAAAAGTCTGATCCTCTAAAATCCCGATTCCGCAACTGCTGGGGACTAAAATATATAGTAAGATTCGCGCCGATAAACAAATCATTCCGCTCTCGCCACAGCCACTCCAAACAAGTTACTAGCAGGAATAGCTGCATATAATGCAAAGAACTTTCCATTTCTGGCTCATCACTTAACAACCGACTTGCATCGGGCATCTGTTGTTCTAGCTGTTGCGCTGTGACAAACATTTGCTTACACCTGCTTACCTATTGATTTCATTCTAGTCAGTCGTCATTAGTCATTAGTCATTTGTAGAGACGCGCCATGGCGAGTCTCTACATCTTCATTAATCAAAAATTATTCTCCCTCATCCCCCTCATCCCCCTCATCTTCCCCATCCCCCACTCCCTCTCATGTCCCACATTCAGCTACACTGAGTCTTGGTTTGTTGTGTAGTAAGTGGGCATGGAAATCGGACAAAAAGTTAAAATCGTTCGTCTGCGCGATCGCGTATCTGCTCCTGTTGTGAAAAAGCTAGGACAAGTCGGCACCATCGAAGGCTTCAAAATGACCGATAGTAGCGGTGTTGGCGTAGTGGTCAAGTTTGAGGATAATTTTGCCACTTGGTTTTTTGAAGATGAACTCAAAGTCGTGCAGTAGGGGAGAAGCTACTAAAACAAGCCGAGTGCTAAGTTGGAGTTGAAGAAACCAGCGGTAAACATAGGAATCAAGTAATGGCCCTGATACTGACATTTTTGGGCAAAGGCGGCAGCGATCGCACGAAAATTGCGATCGCCGCAGCCAAATTATTGGCAAGTCAAGGTAAGCGTGTTCTCCTGGCTGGACAAGCAGAACCAGCATTGTCAATCCTGCTGGGAGCAACTCTTGGTCCTGATCCCCAAGAAATTGGTCCGAATCTACAAGTTGTGCAGTTCCAAACAGCAGTGCTGCTAGAACGCAGCTGGGAGGAAGTGAAAAAACTTGAGAGTCAATACCTCCGCACGCCTATCCTCAAAGAGATTTATGGTCAAGAATTGGCAGTCCTGCCCGGGATGGACACCGCCCTTGCTTTGAATGCTATTCGAGAGTACGACGAAAGCGGCAAATATGACGCGATCGTCTATGATGGCTCAGGCGACTCTTCCACCGTGCGGATGTTGGGAATGCCAGAGTCTCTCAGTTGGTATGTGCGGCGGTTTTACCAATTGTTTATCAATTCCGACTTAGGAAAAACAATTTCCGAATCGCCCTTGGTTCAACCGCTGATTAGCACCTTTTTCAACGTCAACTGGACATCAGATAACTTCTCCCAACCCACCAACAAAATTAATAATATTTTGGACAAGGGAAAAGCCGCCCTTGCTGATCCCAAACACATTGCTGCTTTCCTAGTCACTACCAATGATCCTGTGGAAGTGGCTACAACCCGCTATCTTTGGGGCGGTGCTCAACAAGTTGGTCTCACTGTTGGCGGCGTTATCCTTGTGTCTTCTGACACAACTGTTGATCTAGGCGAAGAATTTACTCCCTTGCCAGTGAGTGTTGTTCCACACGCAAAAGTGGGTGACTGGCAACCCCTGATCGATGCCCTACCTAACTTTGTGGCGCAAGCGGTTCAAGCTCCCAAGCCTATAGAAGTAGACGTTCAGACGCGTCAGGTACGCCTATTTTTGCCTGGATTTGACAAAAAGCAGGTCAAACTGACTCAGTATGGTCCAGAAGTCACTGTGGAAGCAGGAGACCAACGGCGTAATATCTTCCTACCTCCTGCCTTAAGTGGCAGATCTATCACTGGAGCAAAGTTTCAAAATAATTATTTGATAATCTCCTTTTAGGTATTACGAAAGGAATAGGCTATAGGGAAAGGTTAATAGTTAATGGTGAGTGGCACTTTTTGACAAACAACTAATGTACCAGACGTGCTATGGCACGTCTGGTACAACTAACAATTCCCTATTCCTTATTCCCAATGACCAATTAACGTGTACTCCTTATGTCTGAATCAACTCCGATTACGCCAGATCCAAATTCACCTGAAGCACTAGACTCGGTAACACCAACAGAGCCCGTCAAAGCTGCTATGACTCGTGGTGCCAAAACTAGGCAACTCCTAGGAATGAAAGGTGCAGCACCAGGGGAAACCGCAATTTGGAAAATCCGCCTGCAACTGATGAAGCCCATTACCTGGATTCCTCTAATATGGGGGGTAGTTTGCGGTGCGGCTTCCTCTGGTGAGTACACATGGACGCTGGAAAATGTATTGAAGGCAGCAACTTGTATGTTGCTGTCGGGACCATTGCTGGCGGGTTACACGCAAACCCTGAATGAATACTATGATCGCGAAATTGACGCCATCAACGAACCTTATCGCCCAATTCCCTCTGGAGCTATTCCCTTACCCCAGGTAATTACGCAGATTTGGGTATTACTTGTTGCTGGTATTGTCCTAGCATTTGTTCTAGATGTTTGGGCAGGTCATGACTTCCCCACCATTACGGTAACCGCCTTGCTAGGTTCCTTCATAGCATACATCTATTCGGCACCACCTCTGAAGCTAAAACAGAACGGTTGGTTCAGCAGCTATGCCCTTGGTGCTAGCTACATCGCCTTGCCTTGGTGTACTGGTCATGCTTTGTTTGGGGAACTCAATTGGAAAATTGTGGTTTTTACCGTGGTTTATAGTTTGGCTGGTTTGGGTATTGCCATTGTCAATGACTTCAAGAGTGTAGAAGGCGATCGCAAGTTCGGATTAAAGTCATTACCTGTGATGTTTGGTGTCACCACTGCGGCATGGATTTGTGTGGTGATGATAGATGTGTTTCAAGTGGCGATCGCTGCTTATCTCATCTACATCCACGAGAATTTGTACGCAGCAATTCTCTTACTACTCGTCATCCCGCAAATCACCTTCCAAGATATGTATTTCCTGCGTGATCCCTTAAAAAATGACGTCAAATACCAAGCAAGCGCCCAACCATTCCTAGTCATAGGAATGCTCATTGCTGGTTTAGCAATTGGTCATGCTGGTATTTAAACCCGAAAGAAGAAGATGGAAGAAAGAAGGAAGAAGGCAATTAGTGGGGGATTTAAACCACAGACACAATTCTAGAGTTTCTGGGGACTGGGGACTGGGGACTGGGAAGATGTTCAAAATTCCTTTGCATAGTCCGTCACTACCCCAATCCCGAATCCCTAATCCCTAATGCCAGTTTAGTCAGAACGAAGAAGACCTTCTTCCTTTTTCCTCTTAACCTCTTCGTTGTTAACTTATACCTCTAAAGTGAGAAGTTAGGAGTAAAGAAAAAAGTAACAGTTAAGAGTATGTAGTAAGACCAGTGCTGCGGCAGGGTTTACCGACCTAAACAACTGGTTCCATTGGGTGAGGAGTCAAAATGAAAAGCTCCTAACTCCTAACTTAAAAATTAAGACTCGTAACTTTTGTCAGGACTTACCGTGTTACAACTACTGTATTCTCTGTTTCATTTCATTCATTTTATTCAGCCTTTGATAATCCCTATTTGCTTTTTCTCTGCTTGGGCACTCATTATTATCGTTGCCTGGAGTATGTGGACAGCAGCACGAGATAGTCTCAGTACAGCGCAGCAAATGCATCAAATACCTTGTACAGGCTGCCAGTATTTTACCAATGATTACCATCTTAAATGTACCGTTCGTCCCTGTATTGCCAATACAGAAGAAGCGATAAATTGTATGGATTATCAACCAAAGACGAATTCTTTACTTTACTAGGAATTGTTACTATAGCAGTCTTAAATGATTTGTGAGCAAACAAGCTCCCCGACTTCTTAAAGAAGTCGGGGAGCTGAAGAAGTCAAGAACCAATTTCTAACAATACCTTTAAAACCCCCTTTGTTTGAGCGCGTTCAAAAGCAGCAAGCCCATCAGCGAGAGGATAGCGGGCATTAATCAGGGATTTTACATCCACCTTTTCTTGTTGTAGCAGATCTAGTGCAGGCGGAAAGGGACCACAACGGGAGCCAATGAGAGTAATTTCATCCACCACTAGAGAGGAAGCATCAAGGCTGAGGTTGCCAGCGTAGGTACTTTTAAGTACTAGAGTACCGCGTGCACGCAAGGCACGGCGAGCAAGTGCAAAGCCTTCTGAGTTACCAGTACACTCTACGGAAATATCAAAAGCTCTATCTGTCACTGTATCAGCAAAGCCAGTTTTGATACCTCGTGCCTCTAAATGAGCGAGTTTGTCTCGATGACGCCCCACGACCAAAAGGTCGCAGCCTGTTAAAGCTATTGTTTGCGCTACCAGTATTCCCAGCTTACCATCCCCAACAACAAGCACCCGGTCATCTGGATGCAACTTAACCTGCTGCTGAATTTCCAGCGCCGCTGCTAAAGGTTCGGTAAAAGTTGCGACTTCTGTGGGAATATTGTTAGGTACAGGATGCAAATTCTCTATTGGCAAACAGAGATATTCAGCAAAAGCTCCGTTACGGTTGACAATGCCAAGGACAGTGCGATTTTCGCAATGAGTTGGTTGTCCGCTACGACAGAACCTACATCGCCCGCAAACAGCATTGATTTCTCCAACAACTCGCTGGTTAACTAGGTGTTCTGGTCCTTGTTCGACAACACCGACAAACTCATGTCCTAAAATGCCAGCATATGGATAATAACCTCTCTTCAGTTCTAAGTCAGTGTTACAGATACCAGCACAGAGAACACGCACCAAAGCTTCTCCTGGTGGCGGTTCAGGAATCGCAATGTCGGTACGTAGTTGCAGTTGATTGTTTTCGAGCCAGAGTCCTTGCATATTACATCTTCGGTGTGGTGCAATCTGATGTTTATTATTATCCTTAAAGCCAGCGTGACACAGAAAAATGACAAGTTATATACGGCATCTGGTTTCGTTGCAATACACCCAAAACCCCACCCCGGCTTTGGCTAATGCCAAAACCTCCCCTCCCCTTGCCAAGGGGAGGGGTAAGGGGTGGGGTCAAAAAGAACAAAAAAGGAAAAAACTATTTTTTTGTTTTTTGCCTGTTACCTTTTACTTTCTCCTATGTACCTTGCCTGCTTATGCCGAAACAATAAACAATGCTTGTCCAGCTAAATTGGTTTTCACCACTCCTAGTAATAGAGATTTTACCTTTAAAGACTGGGATAAAACTTGTGGAGACCCTAAAAATTATATATCTACCTTTGAACAGATGCTTTTGGAATTCAAACCAGTAAATGTTGTCTATTTAGGAGAAAGTCATGATAATCCAGAAGACCACAAAAACCAGCTAAAAATAATTCAAGAACTCTACAAACGCAATCCTAAAATTGGAATTGCAATGGAAATGTTTCAACGACCTTATCAAGAGGTTATCAATCAATATCTAGCAGGAAAACTTACTGAAAAAGAACTTATAGAGAAAAGTGAATATGAAAAACGCTGGGGTTTTCCTTGGGAAAATTACGCGCCAATTATTAAGTTTGCTAAAGAAAAAAAACTTTCTATTATAGCTTTAAACACACCTTCAGAAATTACCCGCAAAGTTGCCCGAGAAGGTTTAGAAAGTCTAACATTATCTGAACAAAAATTAATTCCACCCTTGTCAGAAATTCGTACAGATAACGAGGAATATCGCCAACAGTTGCAAGCAGCCTTTCAACAACATCAAGCTGGTAATCATGGTAACAGTGTAGACGTGGAAAAGTTTTTCCAGGCGCAAGTTTTGTGGGATGAAACAATGGCAGAAGGAATTGCCAAATTTGTTAAAACTCGCCCAAATTATCAAGTTATCGTGTTAGCTGGACAGGGACATATCATTTATGGCTATGGTATCCCTAGCCGCGTTGCCCGTCGCCTCAAGGCTGAAAAATTCACTCAGCGTTCTGTCTTGCTCAGTCCGCCCGATGAGACACAACCTAAAGAGAAAAAAGCAATAGCAGATTTTATATTAGACATCTCCAGAAATTAATTGTGCGTTGTCTACAACCCTTGTAGAGACGCGCTGTTTGAAGCGTCTCTACATTATTTTTCGGAGATGTCTGTCTATTGCAGGGAGGACTACGCTGACGATTTTGTAATTACGGCAATTTTGATTTGTAGAAAGTACACCTTTTGTAAGCCAGAAGCTTGTCCACTATTAAAGTTAGAGCTTTAAGCTTGGATATTATACGTGCGAGGCTCCTCGCGATTCGGGGCAGTGGCTGAGTCCTACGGACACGCTACCCGTATGCCTGCGGCACGCTTTGCGCTTACGCCAATCGCCCACCTAAACTCCATAGCCCCACACGGGCATCGCCTACACAATTTGTTGGAAAAAACACTTGCTTCATGCGTCCTATATGTGCAATTATGTCTTCATTTGCCAAATAAATACTGTAAATTTACCAATTTGCCGTAGTTAATGATAGAGATATCGCATTAATCAATTTTTAGCCAACACATCAGAAGTGTCCAACTAGTCTGAAGTTTCATCACTCAGGCTTGAATGGCTATATCCAACGCGATCAAAATCAAAACAGTAAGTGAGGAGTCAGAGACATGAATAAACGCAAACTGCAAGCACTTGGTCGTCGCCAGTTTGTAGGGGCTGCAGTTGCTAGTACAGCCTTGACATTAGGAGGATCGAGCTTTTTTTCCGCTGTTGCTGCCAAACGAAAGCGGCCGAATGTACTGTTCATTTTGACGGATGATTTGGGTTGGGGCGATCTTAGTATTTATGGAAACACCTATCAAACGCCTAATTTAGACCAGTTGGCAAGGGAAGGTAGCCGATTCACCAATGCCTATGCAGCGCAAACTGTTTGCACGCCAACACGGATAGGCTTCTTTACAGGTCGTTATCCAGCAAGATTGCCAGTAGGTCTTCAGGAACCCTTAGCTGGGAGCGAGACTGTAGGATTACCGCCAGAACACCCAACGATCGCTTCTCTTTTGAAAGGCAATGGTTATGAGACAGCGCTGGTTGGTAAATGGCACACTGGCTTTCTTCCCAACTACAGTCCACTCAAGAGTGGCTTTGACGAATTCTTTGGCAACTACAGTGGAGCGATCGACTACTTTACCCATAAGGATGGAAGTGGCAAACTTGACTTTTATGAAGGTGAGTCGCCAGTGGAAATACCAGGTTATGCCACAGACTTGTACACTGAGCGTGCTGTTCAATTCATCAAAAGACCCCGCAACAAGCCATTTTATCTCAGCCTTCATTACAATGCACCCCACTGGCCTTGGGAAGGACCAGAAGATGAAGAGTTAAGTAGAACTTTCTACAATTCAAATCCTTTCACTGCCGGAGGATCAAAAGAAACCTATGCTGCAATACTGAAGAGCCTAGATGACGGAGTTGGTAAAGTCTTGCAAGCTTTGAATGAGTCTGGGCAAGCTGATAATACCATCGTCATTTTTGTCAGTGATAACGGGGGCGAGAGGTACTCTGATTTTGGACCTTTCCAAGGCAGAAAAGGCAATTTGTATGAAGGCGGTTTGCGAGTCCCCGCTTTTATCCGCTGGCCTGGAGTGATTAAACCAGAGCAAGTGAACAGCCAAGTCCTTATCACTCAAGACTTGACAGCAACAATTTTGGCAGCAACAGGCACTAAACCTGATCCAAACTATCCACTTGACGGTCAGAATTTACTTCCTGTTCTTGTGGGCAAAAAACCTGTTTACCCTCGAACGCTGTTCTGGCGTTATAAATCTAATGTTGGTGGGCGTCCTCCAGGACAGCTTCAAGCAGCAGTCCGGAGTGGGGATTGGAAGTACTTGCGGCAAGGAGAGAACGAATATCTATTCAATCTTGCCAATGACGAAGGCGAACAAACTGACCTCAAAAACAATTATCCGAAGGTGTTCCAGCAGTTGCGCGATCGCTTTGAGGAATGGAATGCAGAAGTCCTGCCTTACCCAGCTTAAGGAATCATTCATGCAGGAACGTACATTACGCCAAGAAGTATCATCCGGTAAATCTGACAAGCAAATTGCTGCCAAGCGCCCTGGTAAAGTACCTGATAGAGACATGGTCTGGATACCTGGCGGCACTTTTATGATGGGGTCTGACGACCATTACCCAGAAGAAGGTCCCGCTCATCTTGTCCGTGTCGATGGCTTTTGGATGGATCGCTACGCTGTCACGAACAAGCAATTCCAACGTTTTGTGAAAGCAACTGGCTACGTAACAGTGGCGGAACGTCCACCAAAGCTAGAAGATTATCCTGGAGCTATACCGGAACTCCTAGTACCAGGCTCAGCTGTCTTTCAGCAGCCCAAACATCGAGTGAATTTACAAACTTGTAGCTGGTGGGTTTATGTGCCTGGTGCTAACTGGCGACATCCAGCAGGAGCTGGAAGTTCTATCAAGGGGCGAGAAAATTATCCTGTCGTGCATATTGCCTATGAAGATGCTCTTGCTTATGCCGCTTGGGCAGGCAAATTGCTGCCGACAGAGGCACAGTGGGAATTTGCTGCTCGCGGTGGGCTGGAAGGTGCTGTCTACACTTGGGGCAATGAATTTGCTCCCAAAGGCAAGCGGATGGCTAATACTTGGGAAGGCGAGTTCCCGTGGCAAAACTTAAAGCAGCGCTTTCCTGGAGCAGAACCTGTTGGCTCCTATCCTCCAAATGCGTATGGTTTATACGATATGGTAGGCAACGTTTGGGAGTGGACAACTGACTGGTATCGAGACTCTCACCCGGAAAAGAAGACGAAATCTTGTTGTATTCCAGTCAACCCCAGAGGCGGAACACAAGAAGAGAGTTTTGACCCAAATATGGCGCAGGCACAAATACCTAGAAAGGTACTTAAGGGTGGTTCGTTTCTCTGTGCGCCTAATTACTGCCAGCGTTATCGACCAGCCGCACGTCATCCAGAAACAATAGATACATCAACGTGTCATATTGGATTTCGTTGTGTAGTCAATGTGTAGAGCCAAAATTAATATGAACAAAGAACATACAACACAGTAGTCATACCAATTCTTTGTAAAAAAAGCACTTTATCTTCCCTCAGTCTAGAAGACCTCTAGATTTTAAGGATGCTCCCGCATCCAACTTCTTGTTCCCAGGCTCAGCCTGGGAACGAGTAAAAAAAGCACTTTATCTTCCCTCAGTCTAGAAGACCTCTAGATTTTAAGGATGCTCCCGCATCCAACTTCTTGTTCCCAGGCTCAGCCTGGGAACGAGTTAAACGAGTTAGGGAGGCTCCGCCTCATTTTTTAAGAACATCTTCAGGTCGAATTCCCTGCGTTACCAGCCCCAACCTTTTCTGCTTCGCCAATACTCGGCAACTCGTTCTTCCCACTGTTTCCAATACTCTGCGATCGCTTCTGGCTCAAACCAAAATACCTCTGCTTCTGTATTTGGTATTGCTACAACTAACAAAGCATGATTCACTTGAATATCATATTCTCGATAACACTCGTTAACTGCTTCCAAATACGCTGTTAATTGCAGTGGGTGTTCGTATAAACGCTCAATTGAACCTTTAGGTTTGTCTGCTGTTTTCCACTCGCAAATGCAGGGAATACCTTTATAACTAGCAACACAATCTACTTTGCCGGAATAGCTCATGTTGTAGTGAAAAACTGAGCCTTCTACAAGTTTCACTGTATCAATTTCTTCTAAAATAGGTTTAATACTTTCCCAATAAGCAACACTGCCTTCCGGACAAACAGGGTTTTCACCAAGTAGAAAACGTTCAATTTGTTTGTGGGTTTGTGTTCCTCGACGACTCGCACCTGTGGTAATTCTCGTAGCTTCTTCTGTTCCAACACGCGCTTTCCAGTTTAATAACCTATCACGTTCCTCTTGTGGTTTGGTGGCATTGAGTATTGTCGTGACGCTGGGTAAGCGATTTCCTTGAGCGTCTACGTAGTATTGTTTACCATTTTCCCGCAAAGATTTGCCATTGATGCGAGGTAGGAGTTGGGTATTAAAGGGCATTGTATATCGGTGTCAAAAGGTTCCTTTCTATATTTGAGCAATACCTGGGAGGCGATGCCCCTTCGGGAAATTGGGCAAGCAAGACTGCCGAAGGCAAGCCTCAAACTAACCTACTTTGAAAACAAGTATGCTTAAAGGCATAATTCTCAAATTAGAGGAAAAATTTAGAAATATTTACTAAATTAAGAGTGGCTAGTAAAGTTTTGTCCATAGGAGACAACAAATTGAGCTAATACTGCTTTCAACTTGTGAAAGCGTATACTTCAATACGATTTTCTTGTGTAGCACACTCTACACTAGGAATCAAAAAGCTTTATTGTATAATACCGACCAAAAAAATAACGCAGGGTTTGGGGAAAAACAATGAAATATAAAGCATTTGCTGCTTTGGCGATAGTAGCAGCTGTTGTTGGAATAGCAACCAAGGTTAACGCACAGTCTTCAGCTACACCAAACTCAAAGGCTGGGGATTACACAACAATTCGAGGAAATTCTTTAACTGGGATAAATAATAGAACAGCTGAGGATGATTTTGCAAGATTTTTTGCAGAAAGAAATTCTCAAAATTCTCAAAATAATGTTTCACAGCAAAATGTTGGAGAAAACATTTCTCCAGCTGATGCTTGGCAACTTGGCGATCAAATCGAATTACGTCGCAGAGAACCAATCACAACTCCAAATAATCTGATTTTCCCACAAGGAGAGGATTCATTTTACAGTAATGACGGCGTGCAGGTGCAGATTGACTTAGATAACTTAAATAGAAATACAAGAAGGTAGCAACAATTCACTTTCACTCAGTTTTAACCCATAATTTTCCTAAAATTTGCCCAATAATGCCAAAAATTCAAATCCCCTCCAGATTCTAGGGCTGCAACGCCCATAAACCTGGAGGGTTATTCTTTTTGGGATTAATACACTGACTAGTGGCTTGTTTAGACTGATACCACCGCATTTAATACGCCCTTTTACTTAGGTACTTTTCTCAACAGATAAATCTGCCTACGCTTTGCAGTAGAATTAGACCTTTAGATACAGGAGGGCAAAACGTGACTCGTGTAATTATCGTGCGCCACGGTCAAAGCAGCTATAACACCGAAAAGCGCATACAAGGACGTTCCGATGCGTCCACGTTAACTGAAAAAGGTCGTAGTGATTCTAGTAAAGTAGGCAAAGCCCTCAGTAATATCCTATTTAAGGCAATATACACCAGCCCTCTGCAACGCGCTAAAGATACAGCAGATACCATCTATCATGAACTGGCAACTCATACTGATCAATCTGCTGTTCCCCAAACTTCTGATAAGTTGCTGGAAATTGACCTGCCTTTATGGCAGGGAATGCTTACTGCCGAAGTGAAAGAGAAGTTTCCTGAAGACTACCGCACTTGGCAGGAAAGCCCCCAGCTGCTGCGGATGTCTGTCAAAGATGGTGAGCAAACAACAGAACATTTTCCTGTTCTTTCGTTGTACGCACAAGCGCGGCAATTTTGGCAAGAAGTTTTACCTCGCCATAAAGGCGAAACTATACTGATTGTGGGGCATAACGGTATCAATCGGGCTCTTTTAAGTACAGCACTAGGAATTGCGCCAGAACGCTATCATTCCATCCAACAATCTAACTGTAGCGTTAGCGTACTCAATTTTTCTGGAGGATTGGGAGAACCAGTTCAACTAGAATCTCTCAATCAGACGCAACATTTGGGAGAAATTCTGCCCTCCTTGCGCCCAAATCACAACGGTGTAAGATTGTTGCTGGTGCGTCACGGAGAAACTGAGTGGAACCGCCAAACCAGATTTCAAGGGCAAATTGATGTACCGCTGAACGACAATGGTAGACAGCAAGCGCAAAAAGCCGCTCAATTTCTTAAAGATGTGGGAATTGATTTTGCCGTCAGTAGCACGATGCTACGTCCCAAAGAAACAGCAGAAGTTATCTTGCAGTACCATACTGGTGTAAATTTGGAATTGCAAGATGGTTTAAGGGAAATTAGTCACGGACTTTGGGAAGGAAAATTAGAAAAAGAAATAGAGCAGGAATTTCCAGGAGAGTTGCATCGCTGGCGAACAGTACCCGCACAAGTCCAAATGCCAGAAGGAGAAAATTTGCAGCAAGTGTGGGAACGTAGTGTTGCAACATGGCAATCAATTGTCCAGGCTGCATCTGCAAAGCAACTCAAAACCGGATTGATTGTTGCTCATGACGCCACTAACAAAACCCTGCTTTGTCATGTTCTGGGTTTATCATCAGAACAGTTTTGGAATTTCCGTCAGGGTAATGGCGCAGTTAGTGTTATCGATTACCCTTTGGGAGCAAGTGGTTTACCAGTACTGCAAGCAATGAATATCACGACTCACCTCGGTGGAGGCGTATTGGATAAAACAGCCGCAGGGGCGTTGTAGCATTTAGCAATTAGCTGTCAGCCTTTAGCCGATAGTTGATTCTAAGCTGAAAGTACACAAACGCACAGTTAAGAACATATAAAAGTTAAAAAGCTGATAGCTGATAGCTGATAGTCGGTAGCGAAAATGACAAGTGAACTGCTGCAACAAGTAAGGGTTATCGACCCTGTTTCTGGAACTGACCAAATTACTGATGTGCTAATTGATGATGGCTATATCAGGTCTGTTGCTAATAATATTTCTGATGTACCCAATGACACTCATATTAGAGATTGTCATGGCTTAGTTCTTGGACCAGGGTTAGTGGATTTGTACAGCCACTGCGGGGAACCAGGGTTTGAAGAACGCGAAACCCTCTTGTCCCTCTTACAAACTGCTGCTGCTGGCGGCTTTACACGAATCAGTATCTTACCCGATACGTCCCCAGCCATCGATAACCCCGCTGTAGTCGCACAGTTGCAGAAGCGAGGTGGGGAAGTGGGACAGATGAGGAAGACAAGGGAGATAAGCCAGACAAGGGAGAAGCAAAATCCCTCGTTTTCCTCCCCGACTCCCCCCACTCCCCCCCACCTCAACATCTGGGGTGCAATCAGCTTAGATGTTGCTGGCAAGCAAATGACAGAATTGGTAGACTTGGCAGCCGTTGGGGTGGTTGGCTTTACCGACGGTCAACCTTGGGAAAATTTTGGGCTGGTACGTCGGGTGTTGGAATATCTCCAGCCTTTGAGGAAACCAGTCGCATTTTGGTGTTGCGATCGCGAATTGATCGGAAATGGGGTAATGCGCGAAGGTTCAGATGCGATTCGTTTAGGGTTACCTTTTATACCTGCTAGCGCGGAAACCTCTGCGATCGCCGCTTTGTTGGAATTAGTCACCGCCACCAGTACGCCAGTACACATCATGCGTGTTTCCACTGGTCGTAGTGTCGAATTAATTGCATCAGCCAAAGCCAGAGGTGTCCCCATCACCGCTAGTACCTCTTGGATGCATCTTTTACTTGACACGCAAGCAATAAAAAGTTATAATTCAAACCTAAAATTGAACCCTCCTTTAGGCAATCCCAGTGACTTAATAGCGTTACGGGAGGGAGTACGGACGGGTGTGATAGATGCTATAGCCATAGACCACACACCTTACACCTACGAAGAAAAAACCGTTGCCTTTGCCGAAGCTCCACCAGGAGCAATTGGTTACGAGCTAGCATTACCCCTTTTGTGGCAGCATTTGGTAGAAACCGGAGAATTCACAGCTTTGGAATTGTGGAAAGCTCTAAGTATGAATCCAGCCGAATGTTTACAACAGAAAATGAGTACGCTTGCACCTGAGCAAAAAGCGGAACTGGCTTTATTTGATCCCCAGCAAACTTGGAAAGTCGATAAGCAAAATCTGTATACACTTTCTAGTAATACATTTTGGTTGGGACAGCAATTAACAGGTCGGGTTGTGCGGACTTGGTGTTAGTTGATTTCAACAAAAAGCCTCTTGCAATTAAGAGTCATCAAAATAAAACCACAGATGCACACGAGTTATTTATCTATGTTAATCTGTGTACCCTGCGGGAAGCCGCCCGGAGGGCGTCTACATCTGTGGTTTTAACAGTTACCACTTATCAAGTACCCGCAGTACCAGTTATCAGTTTTATCGTTGGGGGAAACACCACACTCCTGTGCACCCCCAGAGCGTTGGTGGCGGGTTTAAATCCCCCACCAAAGCTAAATATACAAAAGTTAATGCATTTTTTTGGGTATTGTTGATTGAGTCTAAAAATAGTCAGATTGATGTATCAACAGGATTGCCTCAACTGCTGACATACGCTTTTGACGTACTCCCTGGGCTAAAGCCGCAGGGATTCTCAAATGATGTTACGAGGCAGTCTTAAGACGTGCCTCTCCACCATTCTTCTTGCTTCTTCGACTCTTAACTAGACGGTTTCCCGTCCCCGCCAGACCGTCTCCACAAGCATTTTCTAACACGCTGCGTCCCAGCGCGTTGACCCCTCTGTTTCGGATCACTTGAGCGGCTGCCACATCTCGATGTGTCGTGTAACCGCATGACTGACAGACGTGAAGCCTGTCTTTTAATTCTTTTTTCCCTGTATGAGTATCACATTGGGGGCAGACTTGTGAGGTGTAATCTTTGTCTACTTTGGCAAAATACACACCACGTTTCCAGCACACCCATTTTAGGATTTCAACGAATTGTCCAAATCCAGCGTCAAGGGTGTGCTTACCTAGCATTCCCTTTGCCCACGTCCGAAAATCAATTTCCTCAACAAACACCATTCCAGCATCGTTACAAAGTTTATGAGCGAGTTTGAAATGCCAATCTTTGCGAGTATCTTCCATGCGTTGATGAAGTCGGGCAATTTTGCGGTTTAACTTATGGCGATTGTTTGAACCCTTTTTCTTATTTCTTAGCCTGCGTTGCAGCAATTTCAGCTTGCGATGCAGTGTGTTTAAAAAACGGGGTCGCTCAATTAATTCACCGTCACTTGTTGCCGCAAATTTATCTAACCCTAAATCAATTCCTCTGGGATGTCTGCTAGCTACAGTGTCAGGTACGTTAACATTACATTCCAGCGTGAACATTAAGAAATATCCCGAAGCCTTACGAACTACCCTTACTTGTTTCAACTTGAAACCATCGGGGATCTCGCGAGACTTGACGTATTCCATCCATCCCAACTGTGGTAATTTGACTTGATTACCCTTAAGAACTTGACCTTTCCCCAGTTGCGGATACACAAATGACCGCATTCTGTACTTATTTTTGAACCGAGGAAAGCCCATTTTTTTCCGACTCATATCTACAAAAGCCGTCTCCAGCTTTCTCAAAACTTGTTGGAGTACTTGAGAATGAACTGTTGCAAGTTCCGGGAATTCAGCCTTAGCACGAGTCAGCGAATTGGCTTGCTCGTAGTAATTGGGATATGGAGCCGAAGCTGGCGTGATGTATTCGGAAACGATGGAACAAGCGTTGATAGGACACTTACGAGAATTTAGCCAATCTTTGCGCTCACGCAATGCAAAATTCCAGACTTTGCGACACACAGTTAAAGTGTGTTCAATCTGCTGGATTTGCTCGTTTGTAGGCATTGCTTTGTACTCGTAAGTTAGACTCAACATTGTTCTATCACCTCCTCTTACATAATCATACACCATTTTGTAAGACTATTCCGGAATATGTGACACGGCAGGTTAAAACCTGCGGGGCGCGGCTTTCATCCCCTGCCTAAAGGACGGAGTACGGCACTGCGTGCCTACTCCTCAGGGGTTTTCAGCCAGCCATTCTTATAAAAGTTTAGACCATCAAGAATCAGTTTGGGGTTTGACAACCAATGGCAGAAGTTATCAGTTTGTGAATATCCAGCAGGGACATCCTCCAACTTATCACTTAAATTTGATGGAAAGACAGCGTTCAATCCTGTTGCTACAAGTTCTCAAAGCAATTTGTCAGCTATAAAAGTGTATTCGCGCACAAAATGCCAGACGCTGCTACCGCAGGTACACCTATTCCTGGTGTAGTGCTATCACCCACACGATACAAACCCCGTATTGGCGTGTGACACCCCGGAAACATCCCCTTACCCGCCTCAATAGCCGGACCATAACTTCCCCGATACCTTCGTAGATAATAGGCATGAGTTAAGGGTGTGCCGATCAGTTCCAACACAACACGCTCTCTGATATCTGGGATAATCCGCTCTAGGGCACGATATAAAGTTTGAGCTTTGTCGCGCTTTTTCTGTTCATACTCGCTGTTCCGTTCCCATCCTGCGTATGGTTCTAAGGTGTAGGCGTGAAGCACATGATGTCCCTCTGGGGCAAGTGTTGCATCCCACACACTGGGAATCGATATCATGCAAGTATTTCCTGCTACTGTGATATCCTTGCTGGCATCATGAACTACTACGTGATGTCCTGTAATATTTTCCAAGCCCTCGCCACGGATACCTAAATGTAAATGCATAAAACTATCAACACTAGGTGTATCCAAAGCTGCTTTGCGGTAGGATGCAGGCAAATCATCCGGATGTAACAGTTTGGTGTAAGTGTCCCAGATACTGGCATTGGAAATGACAATGGGTGCGTTGAGGATTTCACCGTTTGTCAACTGAACACCAACCACCTTACGTGGAGACGCGCCAGGTTGCGTCTCTACAAGAATTTGCTCGACATGGCATCCTAGGAGCAACTGACCGCCCCAACGTTCTAACCCACGCACCAAAGCCTTGACAATAGCTCCACTGCCGCCTACAGGATACTCAACACAAGCACGAGAGCGTTCACCTAACATAAATGCGACCTCTGGGGCAATAGTGCCATGCGCCTTTAAACCAGACAGCAGAAAGCATTCCAAGTCGATTAGCCGCCTGACCCAAGGATCTTGTACTGTTGCATCCATCACATTACCCACAGATGCTTGAACAAGGAGCAAATGAGGTAGCATCTTTAACAAAGATGGCAAATAACGTTCAACTAATACAAGAATCACCTGCCAATCTGCCCGCAAAGCCAAGGTAGGAATTCCTTTCATGGCGTCATACAGTGGTAACAAACGCTCTTCAAACCGTTTGAATTCCTTGGCACCTTGGGGAGTAATTTTCGCTATTTCCTGACGGTAACGCTCAGCATTGCCATAAACAGCGAAAGTAGTTTCGGGAAAATGGTAGTGTCCAAAGGGGTCGTAAGGTACGGCTTCTAAGGATTCGCCCAAAACATCAAAAACTTGTTTGACAGGATTCAAACTTTCGGCACTTGTCAGACCACAATAGAATGAGGGACCAGAATCAAATTCAAATCCCCGTCGTCTGAAGCTATGAGCAGCTCCTCCAGGTATTGTATGGCTTTCACAAACAATCACCCGCTTACCGTAACGAGCAAGTAATGCAGCAGCAGTTAACCCGCCGATACCACTACCGATAACAATGACATCACAAGAGCGCATTTTTGTCATTTGTCCTTTATTATTTGTTATTTGTCCTTTGTTGTTCGTCCTTTGTCAAATGCCTGTTGAATAATGACTCATAACTCATGACTAATGAAAGCGTGACTCATGACTAATGACCAATGACTGAACCGTTGATTGAACTAAAAGGCGTTTCTATATCCTTTGGTACCAATAAGGTTTTAGATAACGTGGATTTGACGATTTACCGAGGAGAAGCATTAGGAATCATCGGTCCTAGTGGTACTGGTAAATCAACAATTTTACGGGTAATCGCTGGGTTAATTGCTCCTGATTCTGGAGAAATTTATGTCCAAGGAGTGCGGCGAGAGGGGTTGATTGAAGATGCTACAAATTTGGTTGGGATTGGCATGGTGTTCCAGCAGGCGGCGTTATTTGATTCTTTGACGGTGGAGGAGAATGTGGGGTTTTCACTTTATCAACACTCAAAAATGCGGCGCTCTCGTATTCGAGAACTGGTTAATGAAAAACTGGAGATGGTAGGGTTATCAGGAATAGGCGATCGCTACCCAGCGGAACTTTCCGGAGGGATGCGAAAACGAGTTAGCTTTGCGCGTGCGATTATGTCTAACCCCGATAACCCCAAAGACACTCCAGAAGTTTTACTGTACGATGAACCAACAGCCGGGCTTGATCCAATCGCTTCTACGGTGATAGAAGATTTAATCCGGCAATTGCAATGTACACAAGGAGTTTGTAGCACCTACGCCATTGTGACTCACCAACACAGTACCATTCGTCGCACGGCTGACCAGGTGGTATTTCTCTACCAAGGTAAAGTGCAATGGCAGGGAACTGTCAGTGAAATAGATACTACAGACCATCCTTTGATTAGACAATTTATTAGTGGAAGTGTATCTGGACCAATTCATGTTGTTGGTTAATCAGTGCTGAGGAGCTACTGTGTTGAAAGATCCAGCACGCAAAAGACTGGTTTCCCGTCGCTGTTGAGGAGCGTTGGGTTCCTCCCAACTTCAACCCTCCTCGCACGCCACTTGCTATCTCCTATGTCCAGAGGACACGCTACGCGAACAAAGACGCTGAGCCTTGCGGGTACGCTACGCGAACAACGGAGGGAACCTCCAAAGCCGCAGTGGCTCCACCCTTCGCGAAACCGCTCCGCGTCTACAACTGGTAGTAACCAAAGCACGCGACAAGCTCCTCCGTGGGGACTCCAAAGCCCTTGAGGGGCGTGCAAGTGGCGTGCAACTAACGTTATTGAATGCTGAATGCTGAGTGAGAATAGGTATACTCAGCACTTGCAACTCAGGACTAATTGTTGATAGGAGAAATAAAATGCGATCGCGAACATTTCGAGAAGGTTCTGTCGGGTTGTTGCTCCTGCTAGGACTGGGAGTGTTTGGGTTAATTATTTTGTGGTTGAATAGATTCACTGCTGCTAGCAATTCATACAAAGCTATTGTTGAATTTGCCAACGCTGGCGGTATGCAAAAAGGGGCAGTGGTTCGGTATCGTGGCGTCAGGGTAGGCACTATTTCTGCTATTCGACCGCGACCAAACAACGTTGAGGTGGAAATTGATATTACCAAATCCGACCTGATCATTCCCAGCAATGTCATAGTTGAGGCTAATCAGTCCGGACTGATTGGTGAAATCTTTGTTGACATTACACCAAAAACAGAGCTTCCCCTGGGGTTGTTGTTGCTAAACCCTTGGACAAAAATTGCAACCGCGACATGATTGTGTGTAATGGCTCTCGGTTAAAAGGTCAGATTGGTATTAGTACCGATGAACTTATTCGCAGCAGCACCGAGCTAGCTACTGTATACTCTAACCCAGAGTTTTATAAAAACGTTAACAGAGCTGTGGAAAATACTGCTGTAGCTGCAGCAACTGTCGCTGAATTAACTCGCAACCTCAATGTTGCAAGCAAAAGCTTGCAACAACAGCTCAACAACTTTGCCGCGACTACCAATACAGTGCAACGAGCGACAACTCAACTCAGTACATCCTCCACAAGAACCTTAAATCAAATCGGCACCACAGCAAATCGATTCGGTAATACCGCAGACCAATTCGGTGCTACCGCTAGAGAACTTCGTTCAACTACCGGTCAAGTTAATAAGCTGCTTAACAACCTCGATACTTTGGTGACAAGCAACCGTTCTTCGCTGGTTGCGACATTAAACAATATCACTGAAACTAGCAAAGAACTGCGCCAGACAGTTAGCAGCTTATCACCTGCTGTCAATCGCGTTACCCAAGGAGAATTAATCAAAAATTTAGAAACTCTGTCTGCTAATGCTGCACAGGCTTCTACGAATTTGCGCGAGGTGACTAATAGCCTAAACAATCCTAATAACGTGTTGGTACTGCAACAAACTTTAGATTCTGCTCGCGTGACATTTGAAAACACCCAAAAAATTACATCTGATTTGGATGAATTGACCGGAGATCCAGCTTTTCGGCAAAATCTACGACAATTGGTAAATGGTTTGAGTAGCTTAGTGTCCTCTACACAGCAGATGCAGCAGCAAGTGCAAGTTGCAGATTCTCTAGATTCAGTCAAAGCTGTCATTTCCAACCACAATGCTGCAATTTCCCCAGCGAATACAAATCAACAGCAGATAAAGTTTAATCTCTCACCCACTGCTGCTAAGAGTGCCGACAATATGTTTCAACGGACCACCATTACCTTGACGAATCCTACACAAAGCAGCAATCCAGATTCGTTAAAATTTAAGACCTCAAACACTGCTGTTAAGAGTGATGACAAAACGTTTCAACCGACCACCATTATCTTTACTTCTCCCCCAAAAAGCAGCAATCAAGATCCGTTAAGATTTAATATCTCAAACACTACTGTTAACAGTGCTGGCAAACAGCCTCCTCTATCTACCACCAGCCAAGTGAGTCCTTCCTCATCTCAAGAAAACCTCTTGAGGCAATTGAGAGAGCATCGCCAGCAGCAGGAGCAGGGAGAGTAGGGATAAAGGTAGTCTAATGGAAGTGGCATTTTAATCAATAACCTCAGGTCAGAAAACTTGTCTGATAAATCTATGACTAGCAAAGAAGTACTCACAAATGTTGCTGCCCAAATCCAATTGTTCAATGATAAGTAATACTCTGATAGAGCAGGTAAAGCAGCATGACACAGACAAAAGCCATCACGGATGCGATTACCAGTCTGGCGGACGCAGAAAACCGCTTTGGGTTCGTCCGCATTGAGTCCGAGCGGTTTTTCTCAGAGTGGTGCGAGGAATTGCCAGCCCTTAGCGAAGCCGACAAAGCGAACCTCGATGTCCTGCGGCGCAGGTATCTTTATCACCGGGCTTTTGGGAATTTGTTAGAGGGGACGGTTATGCTGTTGCTGGTTTCCCCGTTACTGGCGCTTGCTGGGTTTTACGATCCGCCATTCCGTATCAAGGCAGAAGAATCAGTGGATGTGGTGGTGAATGACGGTGAAGAGATTTTACGCGGACGGATTGATGTGCTGGTGCTGCAAGATCAGTTTTGGGTGATGGTGCTGGAATCTAAAAAAACCACGCTGTCGGTGTGGTCGGCATTACCGCAAGCCCTGGCGTATCTGATGGCAAACCCAAACCCGAATCTGCCCGTATTTGGTATGGTAACGAATGGGGACGATATTTTGTTTGTCAAGATGGTACAGGCGGGTACGCCGCAGTACGATTTGTCACGGGTTTTCGCGCCGTTTACTTCTGCCAGGGAACTGTACAGCGTTTTGCAAATCCTCAAGCGGTTTGGTCAGGCAGTTACCTCTGTGTGATGAGTGCCCTATTTCTTCTTCCTTATTAATTCCAATCTTCTTCTTCTTTTTTGCCCCGGCTTTTGTAAATGCCCCCAAGGCTGTGTAAGGAGCGTGTTTTCTCAAAAAGTTCTTGTTCGCTTAGACCCCACTGTTGTAAGACTTTATCCAAGTCGCTTTGGATGTCTCTTGCACCAGGAAAGCCTTGGTAGCGGATTCGCAATCTAGCGAGTTCTGCTAAATTATAATCAGTCGCCTCACCAATTAGTAAATTCTCAACGATAGGGCGATCGCGATTGTACAGTGGATGCTGTTGGTCTTTATTTGCTTTGCTCATATAAGTCTATTTTTTTGATTTGGATTTTAGATGGGGAATTGTTAGAGACAAGCTGTTGAAGCGTCTGTACATCTGTTAGTTGTCAAAAAAGTATCACTAACCACCAAGAACTTACTACTCATCAAACACCCGTCTTTATAGCTCTGTGTCTCGACTGACGGCAAACACACCTCAACTCTTACGGCTCTCACCACTGTCACTCGATTTTGAATAAAGATACATTGTCATTAAGAAAGTACACAAATGTTAAGGTGAGGGTGAATCACCAAACAGTGCTGAGTAATGAGTGTTGAGTGAGCAGTAAAATTTCACCCAAATCGGAAATGACTCGCCAATTCACAAACTCAAATCTTAGCACAACTGAAATCACCCAAAGCCCAAGCAGCAAGGGAGCAAGAACCCGATATGTTTGAACACTTCACATCCGAAGCTATTAAAGTCATTATGCTCGCCCAGGAAGAAGCGCGTCGCCTGGGGCACAACTTCGTCGGAACGGAGCAAATTCTCCTGGGGCTGATTGGAGAAGGAACAGGGATTGCTGCCAAAGTGCTGACCGACTTGGGCGTTACTCTCAAAGACGCACGTCGCGAAGTAGAAAGAATTATTGGTCGGGGTTCTGGCTTTGTACCCCCGGAAATTCCTTTTACCCCCAAGGTGAAAAGTCTTTTCGAGCAAGCTTTTAAAGAAGCTCGCAGCCTGGGACATAACCATATAGGTACTGAACACTTACTCTTGGGATTAACTGAGGCTGGTGAAGGTGTCGCCGCGAAAGTACTGCAAAATTTGGGGCTTGATTTGTCGCAAGTCCGCACCGCAGTAATTCGTCAGCTAGGTGAAGCGACATCTGTTTCCACAGGTCGCGGTGGTAGTCAAAGACGCACCCAAACTCTCAGTTTAGAGGAATTTGGTAGAAATCTTACTAAGCTAGCAAAAGAAGGCAAGATCGACCCAGTTGTCGGTCGTGAGAAGGAAATTGAGCGTGCCATTCAAATTCTTGGTCGCCGTACTAAAAATAACCCCGTGTTGATTGGGGAACCAGGAGTAGGTAAAACAGCGATCGCCGAAGGTCTAGCTCAACGGATTATTAACCAAGCTGTCCCCGATATTCTACAAGACAAGGAAGTCATCAGCCTTGACATGGGATCACTGGTGGCTGGGACTCGCTTCCGTGGCGATTTTGAAGAACGCATTAAGAAAGTCATGGATGAAATCCGCACAGCGGGCAATATCATCCTGGTGATAGATGAAGTTCACACTTTGATTGGTGCTGGCGGCACAGAAGGTGGCATGGATGCAGCGAACATCCTCAAACCAGCACTTGCAAGAGGTGAACTCCAGTGCATTGGCGCAACTACCCTTGATGAGTACCGTAAGCATATCGAACGCGATGCCGCTCTAGAGCGTCGTTTCCAACCGATTATGGTAGGCGAACCATCGGTTGAGGAAACTATCGAGATATTATACGGTTTGCGCTCTGCTTACGAGCAGCATCATAAAGTTCAAATCTCTGATGCAGCTCTGGTTGCTGCAGCTAATTTGTCAGACCGCTACATCAGCGATCGCTTCTTACCCGATAAAGCGATCGACTTGATTGATGAAGCGGGGAGCCGCGTTCATCTGCGGAATTCTATGAAGTCTGCTAATCGCGAACTCAAGCGCGAATTGGCGTTGGTGACAAAGGAAAAAGACCAAGCTGTCAGAACTCAGGACTTTGACAAAGCTGGACAACTGCGCGACAAGGAGTTGGAACTCGACTCTCAATTGAGAGAAAAACCACAAAACGAGAACTTTGTCAATGCTCCTGTTGTAGATGAGGAAGACATTGCTCAGATTGTCGCTTCTTGGACTGGCGTCCCAGTTAACAAGATCACTGAATCCGAATCAGAGTTGCTGCTGCACTTGGAAGACACACTGCACCAGCGTCTCATCGGTCAAGAGCAAGCAGTTACCGCAGTTTCCAAAGCTATCCGTCGCGCCAGAGTTGGGTTAAAGAATCCCAATCGACCGATCGCAAGCTTTATCTTCTCTGGTCCTACAGGAGTCGGTAAGACAGAATTGACGAAAGCATTGGCTTCCTACTTCTTCGGTTCCGAAGAAGCGATGATTCGCTTGGATATGTCCGAATTCATGGAACGCCACACCGTCTCCAAACTCATTGGTTCGCCTCCTGGTTACGTCGGATACGACGAAGGCGGGCAGTTAACCGAAGCCGTGCGGCGCAAACCCTACACAGTAGTGCTGTTCGACGAAATCGAAAAAGCACACCCCGATGTGTTCAATATGCTGCTGCAAATCTTGGAAGACGGTCGCCTCACCGATGCTAAAGGTCGGACAGTGGATTTCAAGAACACGCTGATTATCATGACTTCTAACATCGGTTCTAAGGTGATTGAGAAAGGTGGCGGTGGTTTGGGCTTCCAGTTCGCTGAAGATGAAGCTGAAGCTAGTTACAACCGCATCAAGACACTAGTGAACGAGGAACTCAAAGGTTTCTTCCGTCCAGAATTCCTCAACCGTCTTGATGAGATTATCGTCTTTACTCAGCTTAAGAAAGATGAAGTCAAGCAAATTGCTGACATCATGCTCCGCGAAGTCACAAGCCGCTTGACTGAGAAGGGAATTAGCCTGGAAGTGAGCGATCGCTTCAAAGACCGTGTGTTGCAAGAAGGCTACAACCCCAGCTACGGTGCTAGACCGTTACGTCGAGCAATTGTGCGCCTCCTGGAAGATTCTTTAGCTGAAGCGATGCTCTCCGGTCAAATCGGAGAAGGCGACACAGCTATTGTTGATGTTGACGATGACGGTCAGGTCAAAATTCACAAGTCGGAGAAACCAGAGTTGTTACTCGCGAATGTTGGCTAAGATTTATCCCACGTCACTTTCTGCTGTAACATCTAAAGACACTTTAACCCCTGCCTCATGCAGGGGAGCCATAAAGGCTCTTCTCTGGGAAACATTTTGTGAAATGCTAATAGTAATTTTTTCCCTGGTATCTCTACCAGGGAATTTTTTTATGTAGCAAAGACAATACTGCTAAAATTACCATCGCTCAGGCGCTACAGCAGCTTACTTCTTGGCATCTGGGCTTTGTGGTGAAGATTGAAATTCTTTGTTGTAAAGATTTATAACAAAGAAAAAAGCTTTGCGTAAAATACACTACAGCAGCGCGAGATATATATGGGCGAAAGCTTCTGCCAACCTCAGAAAATTCTCAGGAGAATCCTAAATGGTAATAGCTCAAAGTAACACCACTTTTACTCCAGATGCAGCGATTGTCATTCAAGGAGCTAATAACATCCAAACTTTGGCGCTAGCAGAGAGAAACCTGATTGAAGGGACTGACAACCCAGATATCATTTTTGGCACACCAGGGGATGATGAAATCAGGGCTAAAGGAGGCGACGATATCATAATAGGTACCACGGGTAATGATTTACTCGATGGTGGCGCTGGGTTTGATACTGTAGATTACAGCAACTTAGGACAAGCTATCACACTGCTTCCCAGAGGTGCGATCGGCGAAGGAAACTCAAGTGGAGGTCAACTCCAAAGCATTGAGAAAATTGTGGGGGCTATTGGTCAACAAAATACGATTGACGGTTCCAATAGTACAGGAGGAGCATCCTTCGACATCAACTTGGGAGCAAACCAACTCACTGTAAACAATATCCCCAATATCGGTTCGATTAGCTTTACGGTGGAAAACTTTGTTAATGTCAAGGGAACGCCTTTTGATGACAGTATTATCGGCAGTGGTGGCAACAATACTCTTGATGGGTTGGGTGGCAATGATACTTTAACTGGTGGTCTAGGTAACGACACACTCCTGGGTGGAGATGGGAATGATATCTTACAAGGTACCACAAACGCACCAACCGTAAGTTCAAACGAGCAAGATGTCCTCACAGGCGGATCTGGTTCAGACAGATTCATTCTCGGGAATGCTTCTGGTTCCTTCTACAAATTTGCTGGTGACAATGACTTTGCTCAAATCACAGACTTCTCCTCTGGCGATCAGATTCAATTGGGAACAGGAGATGTTTACAATGTCCAACGAAATGATGCTGGATTTGACGTATTTGTGGTAACAAACGGCGTGAGAGATTTAATCGCGGATGTGACGGTCATAACAGGAACGGGAACGGCAACGAATACAAATACGGCGGCATTCTTGGCTGCTTCTGATACTACTGCTGTCTCTCTTTTGAATACTTTACCTGAAGGGAATTTCCAACTGACTTCTGGACAGACTTTAGGTAACTTTGTAGGTGCATAGCTTTGTACAGTGCCAATGTAATATTTGTCTGATGTAAAAGGGCGATTTCGCAGAGCGAGAGTCCGCTCACGGGCGATCGCCTTGAGTACGCTTTGTGCTATCAAACAAGCTTATACGGGCGATCGCTCATACCCCATCGCCCAAGCGCAATTTTTTACAACGCACTAAATAGATGTCTTGTTTCCTTCAAAATCATCCCTAGCAAAAAGCCAATAATCAACCCAGAAGTATGACCAACAAAACTAATTTGTGGCGTTGTCAGGTCAAAGATGACTTGCAGCAAAATAAGTGACAAAATTCCTCGCAAACTTCTAGCAGCTAAGCGCGTTTTTTTCCTTCGCCAATCGTGTAATAAGACAGCGGCAAAAGCACCAACAAGACCCATCACACATCCAGATGCACCGACGACAAAATCAGCTTGAGAATACCCCGTAACTGACATATAAGTCACAGCCAGCATTGAGCCAATTGCACAAGTGAAGTACAATAGTAAAAATCGCGGTATTCCTAGGGCAAATTCCACCAAGCGACCAAATAAATAAAGACCAAGCATATTTAGTAATAGGTGCAAGAAACCGAAGTGAAGAAAAGCCGCGCTTAACAAGCGCCACCAACTTCCAGTCACAACTTCTTCTGGCACTAACGCACCTAAACGGTATAAGTTATTGACGTTGGTGCTACCTCCAAGTTTTACCTCTAGGGCAAAGGCAAGTACATTCAAACTGATAATTAAATATGTGGCAATTGGATGACGTGGCTTCAAGCTGATACTGCTATATGTTGGCTCATACTCTATTTCTGTAATGATTCTGGATAAAATCTGTTGGGATTTCTCAGTAAGTACTGATTCAGCTACAACCACAGGAGCGGACAAACGCCTTGCAACTGCATTGTGGATGCGAACATCACTGCTATCAGCTATACTTAAAAATTGCTCGTGAGCGATGATGTCACCTCCAGCCGCTTGGTCAGCTGTTGCTAGCCAAAATAATTTGATGGTGTTTGAATAGTTTGCCAGTGAACCACTGAGTAATCTTGCTACCTGTTCTGTTTGACCGCAGAAGGCTAGCACCAACATACGTGCAAAATTGCGCGTTCTCAAGTTAGGTATTTTCTCCAGGCTATGCTCATAGCGCTCCCAAGCTTCGAGCATACCATTCAAGTCGCCAGTCTCACCGAGCGCTCTTATGTAGCCGCTCAGTATATCGAAATCCTTCCGCAATACTGCTTCTGGTACGTTAGCTTGTATCCACAGCAGCAGTTCTTCCCAACGAGCATCCATTTGGTAAAGGGTGACGGTTGCAGAGCGACCAGTCGCTGTTGTAGCAGTTTGATAACGGTCTAGAATTGCAGTAGCTTCAGCCATTGCTCCACGCTGACTTAATTCCATGGCGTGTAACAATTTCGGTTGCTCGCGCCAACCATCTAACGGATGCAGCCAGGAAATCAGGCTAGCCACTCTGCTGGCTTGACCAAAACGTTGTTGAGCAATAAGTTGGTCAACTTTCCTGTGACCAAGATTAGGCACGATGACTAGAATCGCCCACAAGCATCCACCAATCAAGCCACCTAGGGATGGAGTCAGATACAACAAAACTGCAACTGCAACCAAGATTAATCCTGACACTATAATCCAGCCACGATTATTCTTAGCAGAAATACGAGATGCACTCATCATCGTCGAGATGCATGATAGACACACTAGCCAAATCAGTATGTGATTGAGATCCATCGGATTGAAACTAATCAGGAAATCCCTGGTTGTAGAGCAATTACTATTATGATTGTCTTTTGAATATGCGTGTATTACACTAATACAAAAGCAGTGCTGACTCTGTGTAGCGACAGATACAAAAACTTTAGAAACAAAATATTAAGTAGAGTGCGCCTGTGCGATGTGGAAGCGACGCTTTTGGCGTCTACCTAAGCGTTACGCGCCACCCAATCATAAGATGGTGCGTTAGGGCAAAAAACAATCAAAATAATAATTAACATTAGTTAGCGCCGTAATAGACTATACACAGCTATACTGACTACTTATTTGTTAACATTTCTGGCAATTCTTTACCCTTAACAACATTGTCGGAATAACCGGATACAGGAGAAACTTGCCAACCGTCTAGCGCGTCTTTAATGACACCGGCTAAAGGTACAGCAATCAGCAACCCCAAGACTCCACCAATGTAGGTTCCCACTAGCAAAGAAATTAAAACCCATATTGGTCTAAGTCCTGTAAAACTTCCCAAGAGTCTCGGAGCAATAGCTTGGTCAATTAATTGGTCAATGACAACGGCTACAGCCAAAACCCTTGCTGCTAGCCAAAAATCATTTGACGCTATGAGGAGAGTGACTACCGCAAGACTAACAACATCACCGAAGGGAATTAAGCTCAAAATCCCTACTCCCAAACCAAAGACTAAAGCAAACTGGACTTGAAAAACTAGAAACAGTATAGTTAGTGAAATCCCCATCAGGAAAGCCAAAGCTACCTGACCTATTAAGTAATTTTGAAAATTCTGCTGAACAGATTGCCTTAACTGCTGACTAAAACTGAAGGGCAACTTCTTAAATAAACTATCCCAAATTTTCTCACCATCTATTAACAAATAAATAGTTAGTACGACTGTAATTAAAGCTTCGGAAATACTATCAATGGTGTCGAACACAATACTAAAGAGTTTATCTACCACATATTCCAATTCATTTGGTAAGTGATTGGTTATTTGAGTAAATATCTGATCGAAATTAACCTTCAAGCCGTGGCTAACTGACCACTCATTAAGATTCTGGAATTTTTGCTCACTAGAGTCAATCCATTGAGGAAGTACTTTCGCCATTTCATGAAACTGATCTAAAATAATAGGAACTACAGTCATTCCTAAAGCAAATATAATTATTAAAGTTGATAAAAAAACTAATGTGACTGCAAAATTTCTTTTCACTCCGCGTTTTTGGAGAATCGAAACAGGATAATTCAAAATGAAGGCAAGTAGAGCGGCTAAAAGAAAAGTTGTCAATAGAGGTTGAAAATATTGAAAAACTTGAACCGCTAGCCAGCCATTAAGAAAGACTAGTGGAAACAGTAGTGTCAAAATTAACCATTGCAGTAGTTTGGTAAGTGAAATATCCATATTAAAGAGTCATTAAAGAGTCAAAAATTGTAATTTGGGCAAAGTTCATTTATAATAATAAATCTAATTAATTACAAAGCACTCGGTAGAGACGCTCAGATAGTGCTTTTGAGAATCTTGCCGTCCATAGCCAACCATTGTTGTTGACCGCAGCGAATCAACTCTTACCCAGTTACGGCACACTGCTGAACGAATACGGTTCAGTTAAGGATTGTTGTTGGGAACTTCACAAGCTGTAGAGACGTTAGATATAACGTCTTTACAGCTTTTGACACTCCCCATGCCTAAAGGCAAGGGGATTCTCTAAGAGTTTCTGCCGTATCTCTTAGATACCCGATTGTCGGCAGTTGTGTACGCAGTTGTATCAAAGAGGGACAACTGAACACCCAACTGCTCAGAGGCATGGTTCCTGGACTCAACCCTCGATACGGTTGATGCTTTCTGACTAGCAGACTTCACAGGCGTGACTTTCCGAGAGTCCCTCGGTAGAGTCTTTCTTGTTTTTTGTGGGAAGACTAACCCCACTCTCTTCGCGATTGTTCGAGAAGCTTTTGTATCTGCGTGTTCAGTGTAGTTGCAATTAACACACAGAAACTTTTCACCATCACGGTTACTTTTGTCGATGTGATGACATTTTGGACACTCTCGACTACTGTATTTGGGATTGACTTTTACTACTGGTTTGCCTGCTTTTAAAGCAGTCCAAGCAATCTTACCAAACAAGTCGTTCCATGCACAGTCTTGTATGACTTTGTTTAAGCCAGACTTCGCTTTGGCTGCGTTCTTCTTGTAACCACCTTTCCCATCATGTTTGGGCTTGGCACGCTTCACCATATTGGACACGTTTAAATCTTCATGCCCAATCACGTCTGCTGTGTTGACAATCTTTTGAGCAGCTTGCCAGTTGCGTCCATCCCGTTTGTTAGTTGTTTCATGTTGCATCTTAGCAACACGTTGGTAAGCTTTCTTGCGGTTCCTGGAACCTTTCTCTTTTCGGGTTGCAGCACGTTGACGAATGGCTAAGCGTCGCGCAGATCTCTTGTTGGTAGCTGGTCGGGTATTCTCGATAAAGCTACCATCTGACAAGGCAACTAGCTTGTTGACTCCTACATCAATACCGACAATAGACGCTTGCTCTTGTAGCTTTTTTGTCTGTGGTAGGTCGGGTACATCAACTAGTGCTGAGATGTACCAGTTGCCCCCTTGACGCTTGAGTGTGCAAGCCCCAAATTTTTCAATACTAGTTAAATCACGGCTATTGTGAATCTTGATATCACCAATGCTGGGAAGGTAAATAGTGGCGTAGTTGTCTGTAGCGTCCTTAATCAATACTCTGCCAGTTTTGAACTCCATTGAATCAAGCCTGGTTTTGTATTGGGGAAATCCACGCCCATGTTGCCAGAAATTGGAAAATGCTGTATCTAGCTTGGCTAGATTGGTTTGTAGCACACACGAATCTATTTCAGCAAAGTTAGCACGGGTATGCCTTAAATCAGTCGTGATTTTTGATTGGATGCCACTGGCTGAGTCCCATCTAATCTCCCCAGTTTTCTTGTTAGCCTTTTTTGCAATATTCAAGTCTTGAGGAACTACACCATGCTTGAGAACAGGGCAGGTTAAAGGGCAGCAAGACCCGTACTCTATTCTAGTTTCAATGTCGCACAAAGACCCCCAAGCATAGGTAATTTGGGTATTCGCGTTTTGATTATTGGTGTTATAGCCTGTTTCTCTTTCCCGCAATGCGAAGTTCCGATGCTTCCTCAAAGTGTCTAAGTGACGTGACATTGTTTCGTCTTGCGTCTTGGTTGCTTTGATTTTGAAGTTCCATCTTACCCGCACCTGCTTTCACCACCTTGTTATTTAGCTTAGTGTAGTCTATTATATATCTACAAGCAGTATATTAAAAATATTTAAATGAAATAAAAATATTTAAATGAAAAAGTTTAAATCTAACAATAATGTTGTCTATTCATGCAAGTACCATGTTGTTTGGACACCCAAATATCGTCGCCCTGTATTGAAAGACGGGGTTGATGTAAGACTTAAAGATCTCTTAGCTCAGATAGCTAAAGAGATTCAGGTTGACATCATTGAAGTGGAGATAATGCCAGACCAGGTTCATTTGTTAATTGAGGTAGACCCTCAGTTTGGAGTCCATAAAGCAGTGAAACGGTTCAAAGGCGCTACTTCTAGGTATCTTCGTTCTGAGTTTCCGCACCTTAAATCAAGGATTCCTACCCTGTGGACTAATTCTTACTTCGTTTCGACGGTTGGGGGAGCGCCTTTGGAAGTTGTTAAACAGTACATCCAAAATCAGAAAGAAGTTTGACGGGGAATAAATTCCCCTACGGGCTTACCCCATGTCTAAAGCCAGGGGCTTGCGCCCTATGATTTTCGGTCAGTTGTCAGTAAGTAAATTATCTTATCCAAACCGCATTGGGGATAATGGGTAGTAGGAAGAGTACAAGAAAGAGAAATTCTTGTACTCTTCCCATCACCCCGTCCGGGCTTCAACCCTCAGAACCAGGTTCTGAGGATGGCGTCGGCCTGAGTCTTTCCCGCCAAGAACGTGTTGGAGTTGAAGAACCTGAGGAGGGCGAGGAGTTGGTTGCAGGAGGTGTATACTGTCGCCTACTTCTTCTTGGAGTAGAAGAATCAGATTCTACTCTTCTAGAGCGCCGTGGACGATCCGATGAGGATGACTCACTACTGGAACTTGATTCTTCGCTACGATAACGACGACTGTAACGCCTTCTTGGTCTTGACGTTTCCTCTTGTTGTTGCTCTTGCTGATAATAGCGTCTCCTATTTCTGCCTCTTCTAGATGAATCTTCACTACTATCATCAGAATTTACTTGTTGATTTCTTCGTCTATATGACCTGCTGTTCGTTTCTTCATCGGATTGCTGGTTCTTCGAGGTAACGGGGCGATTTATAATTCGCTTAGCCTTGACAGGTTTCGCCTTTATACTACCTTTTCGACCTTCTAGCTTGGGTCTTTCAGGAAACTTTTCAACCGGTATTTCCTTGACCACTTTTTCCATAAATTCATGCCAAGTGTCAGCAGCACTACCACTGCTACCCCAAGTAGGCTTGTTGTCGTCATTACCCAACCAAACTCCTGTCACCATTTGGGGAATATATCCAATAAACCATAAATCGCGAGCATCATCGGTGGTACCAGTTTTGCCAGCAACAGGTCTATTTAATTGAGCAGCACGACCAGTACCATTTTCCACGACGTTGCGGAGCATCCAGGTCATGATGGCAGCACTTTCAGCGTCGATCGCCCGCTTCGGCTTGAAGTCAGCAGACCAAATGACCTTACCTCGACGGTCAAGGATGCGGGTAATACCATGAGGTTCTACGTGCAAACCTTTAGTCGCAAAAGAACCATAAGCGCTGGTCAACTCGAGCAGATTCACTTCTGCGGAACCAAGCGCCAAAGAATACATGGGTTTGAGTTCCGATTGAATCCCCATTTTGTGGGCAAGTTGGATGGTTGGTTCAAATCCCACTTTCATCAGCACCCTCACCGCAACAATGTTGACTGATTTGGTGAGCGCATCCCTCATCGTCAGCCAACCTCGGAAACCCTCATCAAAGTTTTTCGGTTCATAACCATCTATCACTAGGGGTGAATCGAGGTAGTTGTCATAGGGGCTGATCCCGCTTGCTATAGCAGCAGCATAAACAAACCCCTTAAATGTTGACCCTGGCTGACGCTGTGCTTGGGTGACACGATTAAATTGGTTCTTTCCAAAATCTTTCCCCCCAACCATTGCCTTAATTTCACCACTGCGGGGGTCAACAGCAACTAAAGCCGCTTGCTTAAAGTTTTCCCAGCGCCCTTGATTTCGCAACGTTTTGGCAACTGTTGCTTCCGCCGCCTTCTGCCAATTCAAGTTCAGGCTAGTTTCCACTGTGACGCCTGCTTTGAGTGCTTCGGGGGAAACATATTTTGGCAATTCTTTTTGGATGTAGCTGATAAAGTAGGGAGCTTCTACTTCCCATCGCTTGGGCGAACTGGGTTTAATTGTAACTGGTTCTGCGATCGCTGCTTGTTTTTCGGCTGCTGTAATAAATCCATCTTCCTGCATCCGTTGCAACACCAGATTCCGCCGCTGCTTTGCCGCTTCTGCATTCACTTGTGGTGAAAAGCGATTTGGGGCGGGAGGTAATGCCGCGATCGTTGCCATTTCGCTTAACGTGAGTTGATCCACAGATTTACTATAGTAAACCCATGCTGCATCTGCGACACCGTAAGCCCCAGAACCTAAGTACACCAGATTCAAGTAGCGTTCCAGAATTTCGTCTTTAGACAATTGTTCTTCTATTTTCTGTGCCAGACGAGCTTCCTTGACCTTTCGCCAGACAGTTTTCTCTTGTTTGAGGAAGAGAATTCTTGCGACTTGTTGCGTGATGGTACTACCACCTTCTACCACGTTTTGCGATCGCACGTTATTCAAAACTGCTCTGACAATTCCTTGGGTATCAACTCCATTATGTTTATTAAATCTTCTGTCTTCCGAAGCAATAAAAGCTTTCTTAAATTTATCTGGTATTTCCTCTATCTTTAACTGTTCTCTAGTTGCTTCGCCTTGCTGTTGTATGATCGTTCCATCACCAGCTTTAATAGTCAGTGTACGCTCACGAACAATCGCGTTGAGTTCAGCTTTATCGGGTAAACTTTGGTCTATTGCTGCAATACCGTAGCCTATAGCAATCATTCCACTACTTATACCCAAGCCTGCCCAAAACCAATAGCGACGATAAAGCGGTTTATTACTGCCAGGAAGTTTCGAGAGTATCTGGTTCAATAATTGGTTTCGCTTTCCCTGCTTGATTGGTGAGCTCGTCTCATTTGTGGATTCTTCGTTGTCACTTTGATGACCAGGGGGCGGTTCTGGTTTCTGTTTATCAGCGTCACTCGGCTTTGCTGGTCGTTCCTGGAACCAGGAGTTAAACTTTACCACGTCAATTCCTCACCAAAATCAAAGGGCGGAAGCCCCGTCTTTTTAAGACTGGGGACGAAGTCCGACGGGAAAGGTACCCCGTAAGACTTATCCCTAGCTCCCGTTTCCGGGAAACCCCTTTCGGGTAACGTTTGCCTCGTTAATGTTCAGAGTCGGTAACTGTCCAGGTTGCACTGCCTAAACTTCTGTTGGACGTTTAACAATCTGGTTCTAGGGTCGCGGGACTGGCAAGCATCCCGGAGTAGGAACTTAAACACTTGCTCTGAACGTAGCCCGTCAATGGACTGAAACTGGTCAACTAGAGTTAACTACAAGCCCCTGCCTTTTACGGATGGGAATTGTACTCAACTAGAAGTCGTTGACTTCAAGCAGTTGCAATCTAACCGCCATAAAAAGTTTTTAGATTAGTGCGCCACATTCGTGATAGTATATCACTTCAAGATTAATTGAATATATTTATTTTGGCATTTTGGCAAAATTTTATTCTAATTTTGCGTTATTCTTTATACAAAATTATATTTGATTATTGCTTAAAGCAATACTACTGTAGAAAGAATTTGAAACAAAAAAGCAAAAGACGTTGCTTAAAACAGTGAACAGTGAACAGTGACCAGGCGTATAGTGTGGTTGTACTGACACCAACGCTTTCTGTGCTCTTGGTGGAGGACTTAAACATGCAAAGGATGAAACTGATAACTGATAACTGATAACTGGTAACTGTTAATGAATGTTCGTAGTGCAATTGCTCTTGGGAGTAATCTTGGTAATTCCCGTGCCATCTTGGAAGCCGCTATTGAAACTTTAGCTCAAACTCCGGGAATTCTCTTAGAAGCTAAATCGAGTTGGTACAAAACTAAAGCTGTGGGACCACCACAACCAGATTATATAAATGGCGCTGCAATACTGCGGGTGAATATTTTACCACAGTTGCTGTTAAAAACTTTGTTACAAATTGAAAATCAATTTGGACGCGTACGACAACAACGTTGGGAAGCACGCACCCTAGATTTAGATTTGTTGTTATATGATGACTTAATTTTGAATACACCAAACTTACAGCTTCCTCATCCCAGAATGCGGGAGCGAGCGTTTGTGTTGGTACCACTTGCGGAAATTGCTCCAGATTGGATAGAACCAATTTCCGGGTATGCTATTAAACAGTTGGTTAAAGCGGTAGACTGTTCTGAAGTACACCGATTGGTGAGCAACTTATTTGACCAACCATAAACACAGACAACGCTGATTTTTACATCCTCCGAAAGTGTTAGTCTGTGTCTTTTTAAACAATGGAATTCGCTTATGCCATTAGGTAGAGAATTACCCCAGCTGCTGAGAGAGCGCTTGTACTATAAAGGGCGCAAATTTAATTTTGAGGTCAATCGCTTACGTTTACCTAACAACGTAGAGGGAGAATGGGAATGCGTTCGTCATCCAGGTGGCGCTCTGGCTATACCCGTCACTCCAGAAGGTAAACTGATACTCGTGCGCCAGTACCGTTTCGCGGTTCAGGGAAGGGTGTTAGAGTTCCCTGCTGGTACATTAGAACCAAACGAAGATCCCCTAGAGACGATTCAGCGTGAAATAGAGGAAGAAACTGGCTACCGCGCCCAGAAGTGGCAAAAACTAGGAGAGTTTTTCCTTGCACCGGGGTATTCTGACGAAATCATCTATGCTTATTTAGCGCAAGATTTGGAAAAGCTGGAGAAACCACCAGCACAAGATGATGACGAGGATTTAGAAACAGTGTTTTTCACCCCAGAAGAACTGGAAAAATCTATTCTGGAAGGAGAGCCTGTAGATGCTAAATCAATTTCTAGCTTTTTCCTAGCTCGTCCGTTGTTGAACCAGTTTTATTCAAATGTAGAACAGTAGTACACTCCTTTTGGCATTGCTGAATTAAGGGATGATTCTTGTGGGGTAGGCATCCTGCCTGCCCCCAATTGTGAGGGACGGGCAAGATGCCCATCCCACAAGAAATGTTTGTTCATCCCGCAAGATGGTAGTTTACAAGGACTTGAGTGCATACGTAGAGCATCCCCGCCACAAAATCGGATCGGGTGGTGATACTGACAATATGCAGATGAGCATTGCCATTGCAGAAAAGCTCATCTCTCAACTACTGTGGACGGCAGAAGTTTTAGTCAGCAGGTTTGTCACACCCTGTTTTTGAGAAAATTACCTGATAAGTGATAGAGCGCTTTTTCCATGATAAAACTCATGCTCCGGCTGATCTTCGTCATTCTGCTGGTATGTAGATTGGTGGGTTATGCTGCTGTGGATAGCCCAGCGTCTGCTTCAGGCTGCGCCATCGCCACCCGTTCCGCCCCTATTAGCAATGGAACGTTGTCCTACAACGAGGTTGGCACCGGACAACCGATCTTACTGCTGCATGGACTATTTGCAGACAAAGAGCAGTGGAACAGTATGATGTGTCAGTTGTCTCTTGCGGGCTATCGGGCGATCGCTCCCGACTTACCGGGCTATGGTAACAGCACTCTTGTCGCAATCAGGGACTATACGCTGGAGAATCAGGTTGCACTGCTGCACCAGTTCACGAATCAATTAGGAATTCGCTCCTTTGATATAGCAGGGAGTTCGATGGGGGGAGCGATCGCCACCCTTTACAGCCAGCGTTACCCGGAACAGTTGCGTAGCCTTGCCTTTATCGGTTCACCTTTAGGTGTGACTGATTGGGCGAGGAGCGTCAGAAATTCCATCTTTGACGGCATAAACCCCTTTATTCCAACCACCAAAGAACAGTTTGACTTAGAAATTAGCTTGCTGTTTGTCACGCCTCCCACCATCCCTGATTCTGTCAAAACAGAGAAAGTGAACGACTACATCACTCGTAACCGTCACTATCAACAGGTTTGGGACATCGTGAACCTGTACGATGACGTTCTGTGTCAGGGGCGATCAACTCAGCTACCGACCCTTGCTATCTGGGGCACAGAAGACAAGATCTACGACATTCGTGGAGCTGATCGGCTGCAACGCTGTATTCCCGGAAGCAAAGTGATCCGATTACCAAAGGCAGGACATCTGCTGCTAATAGAAAATTCAGAGGAGGCAACTGCGAATTACTTAAGATTTCTCAATGTGTTTCACTCTAAAAGCACATTGCCAATGTCTTAGAAAGCAGTAATTTTTATGCGTAACTTCTGTATTTCAATGTAAAATCTACATTCTGTAGAGCGGTGTGGCAGTGAGTGCAGCATCGGTTGGCATTTCTCCAATTGTTTTATAGCCGCTAAATATTTAAGAAAACCGTTATAACAAAAACAATGGCTAAAAATTTTAATAGCAATTCACAACTTCCCTTAAAGAGTCAAACTCCTATCAGCCGCACAGCAAAGCCAAGTTCTGATTTCTACTCTATTTTTTCTGAAGAAGAACTTTTAGGGATAATTCATGCATTAGAAGTCAGACGAGAAATACCTTTAAAGTATTCTTACAAAGGTAGAGGCGCAAAAATTTGGGATGATTTTTATCAAAAATATATTATTCCTAGATGGTATCGGACATCAAATGTAGAAATTGATCTTTTAAAAAAGAATTTTGAATTCATTAATGGCAGTCATCAAAGTTGTGATAAAGTCACTATTGTAGATGTAGGGTCAGGAAATTCATATCCTGTCAAAGGATTCATTGGTAGACTTAATAAAATAGGTAAAATTAATAAATATATTGCGTTAGATATTAGCGAAGAATTACTGAATTTATCCAGTAAAAATTTTAGGAAGTGGTTTCCACTAATAGAGTATACAAGTTACACACTTGACATAGAGAATCATTGTATACCAAAAAATTGGTTAAAAAATCAGGCTAGCCTTGAAACTGACGATACAGCGAAAATATTTTTACACTTAGGTGTGACAATTGGCAATCATCAAAATAGAAATGGAGTATTCAAAAACTTTAGAGACAGCATGGGGAAGAATGATTTTCTGGTGTTCACTAACGAAATTGGTTCTAACTCTCAATGGGATGGAACAGTGAGAGGTGGCTGCAAGTATCATGCAGAACAAATCTATGCATGGATTAAAAACAAGATTGGGATTAGGTCGCAAGATTGTGAACTTGTGAGAAAGTATGATTTAGAAACAGATAGTGTAGTTGCGAATATGAAACTGCGTCAGAGCTATACTATAAATTTCAATTTTATGGAAATAGATAAGAATATTGAAATCTCTGAAGGTGAAGAGATCACTATTTGGAGACATCATAAGTACGAAATACCTGAACTTATGCAAGAAATAGAACAAGCTGGACTACAACTCGTCCACTATAGTACTAATAAATACTTCTCACATATTATGGTGATTTGTAAGGTTGCCAGTAACTAGCTTTTAAGTTAAAATACTTCCCGCTAGTAACCATCTAAAAACATAATTAAGGCAGGAAAAAAAGCTAAATTTTTATTGCATATAGCAGTCCTATTTGATTTATGAAAATTATCAACCGCCAAGACGAGCCAGCGCTGCAGGAGGGTTTCCCGACAGCAGGCGACTGGCGTCGCCAAGGACGCCAAGAAAAGAGAGAAGAGACAAGAGAGAATTTCACGAATCATTTAGGATTGCTATATCAAGCATATCGATGAGTGTGATTTTTCACAAATGATTTAGGACTCCTATATATGGTGAACGCTTCCTAGTTTGCATCTGGTAAAAGGCTCTAGCTATTTGTCTCTTCCCTGGAAAAGGGCTTTTAACAAAAAGGCGAAGATGTGATTGTCGATAAGTTAAAACGGTCCAATAAACAGGCGGCTTTATTCACTCCGCAATGCAGCAATGATATCAACCTTGGTGGCTTTGAGTGCCGGCAAGAAACTAGAACCCACCCCTACCGCAACAGCAGCTCCCATTGACAAGCCAGCATTACCCAGAGAAAACTGATAGGGGGCTTGGATGATGACTGTGGTTGCTGTTTGAGTTAAGCCATGTACGCTGATAATCGCCAAGGTACCACCAAAAATGCTCAGGAGGAGTGCTTCCAGGATGAATTGCACCATAACCTCAAATTGAGTTGCGCCAAGTGCGCGGCGAATGCCAATTTCTTCGATGCGTTCCAAAACAGAGGCGATCGTAATATTAGCAATTCCTACACCACTAATCAGTAGAGCAATGACTCCCACAACAGCAAGTGCTTGTGTAGCAGATTGCTGGAGTTCCCGTTCCTTGAGCAAATCTGCAGCGTTATCAAACGTTTCCACAACTGTTTTGGGATGACGCTTTGATAATACTTGCTTGACTTTTTCTTTCAACTGTGGCATATCATCCAGTCGATAAGGACTAATCTGGAGAGTGCTAAACTGAAAATTCCCTGCTATAGCACCTGCAAAGGTGGAAGGCAACCAGAGAGTACCAGATTTTTCCCCAAATTCTTGACCAGCCGATTTTGTTTCCACAACTCCAATTACAGTAAGACGGGTATTTGCTAGGAAGATTGCCTGGTTGAGGGGAGATTGCTTTCGGAATAAAGTTGCTGCCAATTTCTGATCGATGACTGCTACAGGGCGATATTGCTCAAAATCTACTGCCTTAAAAAACCGTCCTTGTAGTATTTGGCGTCCAGTCGTGTTGATGTAATTTTGAGACACACCGTAGGTACGTACATCTTTTGCCTCGTTTTCCTCATACTGCACAGAACCAATACCATAAATTTGGCTCACGGAACTAACTGAGCGAATGATTGCAATACTACGTTTGAGAGCAACTTCATCATCTTGCTTCAAATCGTCGCCAACAGCAAACCCATTTTCACTAATTATGTAAGGTGTGAGGTAAGGTTTGTCTCGCTCGGCTAATTTAGCTTCAATTTGAGCATTGGTAATGTCGGCAATATTCAATGTGGCGCTAATCGCAGCCACTCCCATAAACACCCCTAGCGTGGTCAATCCAGACCGTACTAAATTAGTATGAAGCGATTTCCAAGTTAGGGAAAGCAGATCGGGAATTGAGATGCTCATAAGCCAATACAGTTGGTGATAAGACCAAAACCATTATCAGGATGGCAATGTAGAGACGTTGCATGCAACGTCTCTACACGTCTGGAATCTTCATAAACAATCCTTAAATGAACCATATTGATTTATGGGGTTCTTAATTTTGAATTTTGAATTCATAATTTTGGATTAAGCGAAGGGGTTGACAGTTGATTTCCTGGCTTATTGTGCTTTTTTGTCTGTAGGATTTGGTGAAATTGATGTCTCTTGTAAGGGAGTGTTGGGGGTGATAGTTTGAGTGGGCGCAACCTGGACGACTTGCTCGCCTTGACGTAAACCAGACTTGACCTCTACCGTAGTTAAACCTTGTAAACCCAGGTTAACTTCGCGTTTTTGTGCTCTGGCTTGTTGATCCTTAACCCAGACAAAGGGTCGATCGCCTGTTTGTAAGACTTCTAGAGGAATTGTTAACACGTTCTGCCGTTGCTGTTGAACCACTTCAACACTGACTTGACTGCCTGGTATAAGTGTCCTGCTGGGCTTATCAAGTTGAACTATTGCATCCACCTTTGCCTGATTGCTGGAAGATGAACCCATCATGGATGCGCCATCGCTACCAGGTGTTGAAGTGCTTGCTTGAGGAGAAAGGCTAATCACCTTACCTGTGAACATTTTGGGGTTGGGACCGATTGTGCTTACACGGGCAACTTGATTGATGCTGACTTTGGCAGCGTTGAGTGTGGTCAGTTTTAGTCGCACAATTTCTTTTGCAGGGTTTCCCAACGTCAGCAGTTTACTTTCTGTCTTGACTCCATCCCCTGGATTTACTTCTAGGTTCAGCACAATACCATCAGTTGGTGTTTTCAGGGCGCGATCGCTCAATTGTTGCTGCAGTTCCCGTAACTTTTCTTCACCTCGTCGCACATCAAATGCTGCCTTGCGCTGTTCCGATTCTGCATCTTTCACGGCTGCACGAGCTTCATCCACTTTATCTTGATCAGTCTTTAACTTATCTTCTAAATTCTTCAGTGTCACACGAGCATTACTCACCTTATCTTCGTCGATTTGTAATTCTCTATCAGAAATGACCCCCTGCTGGAACAAGCCTTGGGATCTCTTCAACCGCCTTTGAGCGTTCTTCAAAGTCTCAAACTCAGGGGAAAGTCCTCGCTGAAATGTTTCTTGAAACTCTCGGAATCGCTTTTGAATATCTTTATACTTCTGTTGTTTCTCCGCGACAACTTGTTGACGACGAGTTAAAGTTTCTTCGTTTTTTCTGTTTTCCAGTTGTTGTTCTTGAAATTCCTTTTGAACTTGGCGATCGCGCAGCACCAATAAAGTCTGTCCTGAACGCACTTGCTGTCCTTCCTCAACCAGAACCTGCTCTACAGTGACATCCCGTGGAGCCTTGACGGTCTGCTGTCCACCTAACTCAACAGTACCTGCTTCAGTGACTGTGACTTCAACATTACCACGTTGAACTGGTATGAGACTCACTGGCACCGGAGACACTGAGTGATGAAAGAAATAATTGTAACCAGCCCATCCACCAATTCCAAACAATAGCACTCCCGCTGATGTCGCAAGCCATCTTGCTCCGACTCGATACTTGCTCTGCTTCTTAATTCCTAAAATATTTGGGGATTCTGAGGGAGAAAGGTTTGGTTTTGTGGTATATTCGCCTTGTTTATCCTGTGGCAGCCTTGACTCAAACCTCTGCTTCATAGTCCTAAGTCTCCCCAAGCGTTGTTTGTCATTACAAGCTCTCTTATCGTCGCCACTCTCAAGTTGACTTCTGCTGACGCACTCGCCTAACAATGGATGTGAGCACCAAAAGCTATGGACTCAAGTTGCTGGATATAGTTCCAAAGACCAAAGTAGCTATACTTACTAACCTTAGAACGTTTGAGATGGCAGTAATTGTCTACGTAGTTATTCTAAAAAATTTAGTAAGGCTGTCATAGTACCCGTGAGGGTACTGATACAATACCATTCGCATAAGATAATTTATTTCAGAGTCTGGCATGACGAATCATGAGACACCATGCTAACGTTCCCGCTCCCAACAATGACGGTGTCAACCAATCACCCCAACGTACGTATAAAGTCTGAGTTTGCCGTCGATATATTGTTTCTGTATGCACTTCGTACGTATTATGCCCAGATATCCATACCGTTTTGCCGTGCGGATTCACAAAAGCTGAATATCCTGTATTTGTTGCCCGCACTGCCCATCTATCAGTTTCAATTGCCCGCATGATATCTTGTGCATGGTGCTGTGCTGGCATAGCTGCACTGTAATGGGCATCATTTGATGCACTTAGCATAAATTGCCCACCTGCAGCAGCTTGACGGCGAAATTGCCCAGAAAAAGCAGATTCGTAACAAATACCAACAATAGCGCGACCAAAAGGCGTGTCAAAGACCTGATTTGGCGAACCAGGAACTTGATGTTCGTCCAAAGGCGATAAACGGCTAATGATACCACCTAAAATTGATTCAAACGGAATGTATTCCCCAATTGGAACCATCTTTGCTTTGCCGTAGCGGCTTTTTATCTCACCATCGCCTGTTATAGTAAACAAGCTATTTGTATAACTGCTTCCTTGTTTATAAAAACCTCCAATCCATGCAACCACGCCTTTTTCCTGCACAGCTGCAACCATTGAACTACCCATAATGGCATCCTGGAAAAAAGGCAAAGCACCTTCTGGGGTCAGCACTGCATCCACACCTTGATCTGCTAGTGCCAAATATCCCGCCGTGTAGCCCTCAATAGCGCGACGAAAACCTTCTGGATAAAGCTTGATTTCGTTGGGGACATTTCCCTGAACAATCCCCACTTTCAAGGCGGCTTCTGGTAGTTGGGCGAGAGGACGGCTGTATAAACTAAAACCAATGAGATGGAGAGTGATAAATAGTGCTGCAGCAGTTCCGAAATAAAAGAACCGCAGAGGCGCGGAGGAGGACACTTCCGTGCGGGGGTTCCCCCCGTTGAGGAAAGTGTCCGTTGACACAGAGAAAATCTCTGCGCTCTCTGTGTCTCTGCGGTTTATCCACGTTTCAGCAATCAAGCCATTCACCGCAATAATCGCTGCTGTCACCGCACTAGGTCCAGAAAGTTGACCAAGGTGTAAAATTACCAAATTATGCGGACTTTGAGTGTAAGAAACAGAACTCCAGTACAAAGGTCCGGCACTCCAAAGAGCTTCTAATGCGCACCATAAGGCTGTGCCAATTAAGACACGAACAAACCCATTGTGGATGGAACGGCAAAACACTCGCATCGCGATCGCCCAACTCGCAACTAACGCAGCTCCCCAAAGGCTGATGAATACCCAGCAAAAGAGAGCGATCGCTAAACTCGCCAACCAAGGAACCCCCATCCAAGTCATCGGGTGAATCCCCGTAATCCAGGATAAGGCAACGCCGTGATAACCAATACCCCAAGCGAGTGATAGGGGGATAGGGGGGAATGAGTGTTTCCGTTGTGCAGAAGAACTCACAACTAATACCCACAGGGGAGCAAGGGCAATCCACGCTAATAACCACGCGCCGAAAGGTGCGACGGTCAACCCCATCAAAACACCACTAAATAGAGCAATCAAGTAGGGGATTAAGATTGTAAACCTCTCCCCCTGCTTCCCTTGCTCCCGTTGGCGCAGCCTGTCCGCAGGACTCAGCTTCTTACTCTGCCTCTGCTGCATCACCAGTATCGGGGGGAACGATCGCCACTCCCGTAATCACATCATCTTCGTCTAAGCGCTGCACTCGCACCCCAGTTGCGGATCGCGATTGTACTGATATCGCATTCACTGCCTGACGAATGATGATACCGCGACTGGTCACCATCATAATTTCATCGTCGCTGTTGACAATGTGCAGAGTTGCTAGTTGGTCTTTGATTTTGCGATTTTTGAATTTGGTTGCTGTTAGACCTTGACCGGCGCGATTTTGCAGGCGGAACTGGGCAACTGGGACGCGTTTGCCGTATCCTCCCATTGTAATCACCAAAGCCCAAGGACCAGTACTGCCGTTGCCTGGGACTTCTGTGGATTCTTCATTTTCAATTTCTTCTGTTTCGATTTCCTCGATTTCGGCTTCTGTGTCTGTATCTAAAGTGGCAAGAATAGCAGCAGGCAGAATATCCATTCCCACCAGTTCATCACCCTTACGCAATTTCATCGATTTTACTCCACGAGTTGCCCGTCCCAGGGGACGCAGTTGTTCGTGGGTGCATCTAAAGTGAATTGCCATACCCTGACGCGAACCAATGATCACGCTGTCTTCTACTCTGGCGCGTCGCACCCAGCGGAGTTGGTCGCCTTCTTCTAAGGATATGGCAATCAAGCCGTTGGCACGAATATTGCTAAACGCTGCTAACTCGGTTTTCTTGATATTGCCGCCCTTGGTAAGCATGACCAAATATTCATCGCTGCTAAACTCGTCAACAGGGACAATCGAGGTGATTTTCTCCTCTTTGGGAATGGGTAGCATTTGCACAATTGGTGTGCCGCGACTGGTACGAGAACCAACAGGGATTTGATACGCTTTCAGGCAGTAAACAACACCTCGTTCGCTAAAAAATAGAATGCTGTCATGGTCGCAGCAAGTCAAGAAATGCTCAACGTTATCATCTTCTTTGATCTTGGCACCTGCTTTACCTCTGGTTGCACGGCTTTGCGCTTCAAAGGTATTGACTGGCATTCGTTTGATGTAACCTTGCTCAGTCAGCAGAATCAGAGCTTTTTCATTGGCAATCAGATCACGCTCATCAATTTCTCCTTCAAGGGGTGAAATGACCGTGCGCCGGGGTGTGGCGTGTTTCTGTTTGAGTTGCGTGACTTCGGTTTGAATGATTTCTAAAATCCGCTCTCGCCGTGCCAAGATATCCTGCAAGTTAGCAATGATTGCTTGTAATTCTTCGTGTTCGGAGCGGATTTTGTCTGCTTCTAGCGCTGTTAAACGCCGCAGTTGCATTTGCAATATCGCATCTGCTTGCGCTTCCGAAAGCCCGTAGGTTGTGATTAACTCCCCTTTTGCCGTCGGCGCATCAGAAGCATGGCGAATTAAGTTAATAATTTCATCTAGGTGTGCTAAGGCAATCAATAAGCCTTGCAGTATGTGGTCGCGTTCTTCGGCTTTCCGCAGTTCGTAACGGGTGCGTCTGGTAATGGCTTCGATGCGGAAATCTAAGAAGACGTGCAAAAACTCCTTCAGGGTGAGTATCTGCGGTTCGCCATTCACCAGCGCCAGCATATTCGCCCCAAAGTTAGCTTGCAGGGGTGTTTGCTTGTAGAGGTTGTTTAGTACGACACGGGGATAAGCATCACGCTTGAGCTCGATAACAATTCGCATCCCATCGCGATCGCTTTCATCCCGAATATCGGCAATTCCCTCTAGCCTTTTTTCGTTCACCATCTCCGCAATTTTTTCAATCAGCGCCGCCTTGTTGGTTTGGTAAGGCAATTCGGTGATGATAATTGCGTCTCTGTCAGGGCGTCCCCGTTGTTCAATAGTTTCAATTGTAGCCACGCCGCGCATGGTGATTGAACCGCGCCCGGTGGTATAAGCTTCTTTAATTGCTGTCGTCCCTAGAATCTGACTTCCAGTAGGAAAGTCAGGTCCGGGGATATACTGCATTAACTGAATGTCGGTTATTTCTGGATTTTCAATCAGTGCTACCAACCCATCAATCAATTCACCCAAGTTATGCGGGGGGATGTTGGTTGCCATACCCACCGCAATCCCAGAGGAACCATTCAGCAGCAACTGCGGAATACGGGCTGGCAAGACTGTAGGTTCTTGCTGCGAAGCATCGAAGTTATCGATGAAATCTACTGTTTCCGATTCGATATCTTGCAGAAGAGCATCGCTGGTTAAAGCTTCCAAGCGGCATTCTGTGTATCGCATTGCCGCTGGTGGATCGTTGTCTACCGAACCGAAGTTTCCATGCCCTGCGATCAGCGGAGATCTCATGGAAAAATCCTGCGCCATCCGCACCAAAGCGTCATAGACTGCTGTGTCGCCGTGGGGATGATATTTACCCAATACTTCCCCTACCACACGAGCGCATTTACGAAAGGGGCGATCAGCGCTCAACCCTAGTTCATGCATTGCGTAGAGAATGCGACGATGCACAGGTTTCAGACCATCCCTGGCGTCTGGTAGTGCCCGACCTACAATTACGCTCATCGCGTATTCCAGATATGACCGGGACATCTCAATCCGCAGATCTGTTGGGATAATCCTCTCCTGAGAGGTTGTCATAACCTAAAAAACTCCAAAAATTGCAAATTTTAGCCGTTATACTGAGAAAAGAGCAAAAATGTTCCCGATTATTGCTGAATAATTACCGTTATTTGATACAATTTTAACATATACTGCTGTTTTTTGGCTTGTCCATGAACAGTTAACAGTGAAAACAAACAGTTTTTAAGCTGTTAACTGCTAGCTAATAACTAATTACTCATGACCGATGAGTGCTTCTTGCCCAGACTTAAGTTGAGATGCAATAAAAGGGGCTTTGGGCGCAAGAAAAAATCCAATCAGACTGGCAAACAGGATTGGAGTCAAGGGACTAAAGTTGGTCAATTTTGACAGCAACAAGGTCGTACTTATGGGTGTGCGCGTCACCGCTGCATTGATAGCTGCCATGGTACAAATCATTGCCAGGGTGGGATTAAGTCCAGGAATCAGCGCTGCTACTGCTTTACCGATACAAGCACCAGTGAAAAATAGGGGAATAATAAATCCACCACGCCATCCACCTGTGACAGTCATGCTGATGGCAGCCATTTTAGCCAAAGCAAGCGCAAACAAGAAAAGAGCAGGAAAGCTTTGATTGACAACCTCATCTAACTCCTCATGTCCAAAATAACGGGTGAGAGGTAAAACAGTTGCTAAAATGCCCAGTCCCAACCCTGCTATGGTTGTGCGTAAATAAATTGGTCCACCAATCAAGGCAAAAACTCGGTCAGCTCCGCGAAAAATGCCCATAAAAATCCATCCTGCCACGACCCCGACAATCCCAAACATGATAGCTACGGCAAAATCATCAATGCTATCTAGGTGGTACTGAGGGAAATGCCAGGTGGGTGCAATGCCCAAATGTGTAATTGCTGCAAAGACGAGATAACTAGCGCAACTTGAAACAATAGCAGGCATCAGGGCTTCGTAATACTCCACAATATGCTGGTGGTGCAAAATCTCCAAGGCGAACATAGCACCGCCAAGAGGTGCGCCAAACAAAGCAGTAAAGCCCGCAGCCATCGCCGCCAAACTCATAGATCTAACGTCTTCACCTTCGAGTCTTAAACGGTTAGCAACCCAAGTGCCAAACGAACCTGTAACCTGTACCAGTGGAGCTTCTGGTCCAGCACTGCCGCCTGCTGATATGCTGACTAGGGAAGCAAGAATCATTGAGGGATTTTTGCGAGCATCCAAGCGTCCGCCCTGAAAATGGATGTTATCTACGATGACGCCAATTTCACCAGGATTCCCAAGGTAATGAATCACCACACCGATAATTAAACCAGCCAGTGGCATCACGAACAGGAGAGTAGGACCCTGAAATTTTTGGAGTCCATGAATCATGAGTTCTAGGATATTCCAGTACAGCCCAGCAAATAAACCACAAAAAGTTCCGACAACAACCCAGCGTAAAACCCAGCGCGAAATTATGAAAGGATTACGCCTTGCTCGTCCAAAAAGCTGAGAGAATGTCCAACGTTGAGTTTGCTCTGTGGAGGGGCGCTTGTTTGGTAGCACTGCTGATTTTCCTGTCTAAATGAAACGAAAGTTACAAAAATTTTACAATTTTTATGCTTACTTTCATCTTCCTCATCTCAAGAACTGCTCCCATCAGGGAGCATCCTCAATTTAAGCCCCAAGATAGTGTGGGCAACGCAACAGGAGAGTTTAAGCTGAGGCGTGTAAGGTTGGGTAAACAATCATGTCTAGCGAAACAACTCCTAATCAAGCCGAAAAGACAAATCCACCAAGCGATGAATCGCAATTAAGCCCGGAGATGCTTGACAAAATTAAGCATCCGCCAAAAATGGATGATGTATTGCTTGGTTTATCACCAGATGAACTTAGGGGGAACCAAGCAGTAGTACCGGAAATGCTGGATGAACCAACCGATGAAATGATTGGTTTCACTAAAGAGTAGTAAGGATACAATTTCAATCAGTATCTTGCTGCCCAATTTACTCGCCCTATGTTAAGCGTCATTTATTCCGAAGAGTTTCTGGATCATAAAACTGGGTCTTTTCATCCAGAGAAACCAGAACGGCTAACGGCGATCGCCACCGCCCTAAAAGGTGCTAAGTTTGCACAACACATTGAATGGCGCTTACCCACTCCACCCGAAAAGCGACCTCTCATGTCTGTGTTGTCACAAGCACACACGCAGCGCTACATCAAAAAAGTCCAAGAAATTGCTCTTGCTGGCGGCGGTTCTTTGGATGGAGATACCCCTATTTCCCGGCGCAGTTATGATGTTGCTTTGTTGGCGGTGAGTGCTTGGTTGGATGGAGTTGATACTGTGCTAGGAACTGGTAAACCAGCATTTGTGCTGGCGCGTCCACCAGGACATCACGCCGAAAGTGATGCAGGAATGGGTTTTTGCTTATTTTCTAATGCGGCGATCGCTGCTCTTTATGCTTTGCAACAACCAGGAATTCACCGTGTCGCCATTCTTGACTGGGACGTGCATCACGGAAATGGTACGCAGGCGATCGTAGAAAATCACCCACAAATCGCCTACTGTTCTTTGCATCAGTACCCCTGCTATCCAGGTACTGGACATTATACAGAGCGAGGCTTTCATAACAATGTGCTAAATTTGCCTTTTCCTCCTGGCAGCGATATCGGAATATACCAACCAGTTTTTGAAAAGAAGGTTGTGCCTTTTCTATCTAACTTTCAACCTGATTTACTGATTATAAGTGCAGGTTACGACGCCAACGCTGATGACCCCTTAGCTAGTATAAATTTGCAACCGCAAGATTATGGTTTATTCACAGATTATTGTCTAGGAATAACTCGTAAAATTTTGTTTGGCTTGGAAGGGGGTTACGATTTTGACGCACTTGCCAAATCTGTTTTAGCAACAATTGAGCGCTGTATTGTCTAAGGAGTCACTCGCTTTGCTCAAATTCAAAATTATCAATTCAAAATTCACCCATTAAAGACCCCATAACCCCGCGTTGAGAGCTTGTACCCTCAATTAATTAATTCAAAATTATCTATTTCTCGATGCCGTACCTTATGAATCCCAATCCCTAATCCCCAATCCCCAGTCCCCTTTACGATGACCTATTCTGTGATTGCGTAGAGCGATCGTCGCGAGTCACAACCCCACAGGCTATTCGTCCCCCGCCTGCTTCTGCTGCGGTTCCGCCAGCTTTTTGTTGATCGGTTAACTGGTGAATGATGATTGCACTACCATTGTTGTCAAACAAGGTGATGGGGCTTTCACTTAGGGTGACTCGACTCGTCAACACATTGTACGTTGCGTATCCCTGCTCATCCACCACCAGGTTTGGCAAGTCACCTAGATGGTACGGATGGTTTGCCTCTACGGGAACTTCCGAACCAAAAGGACCAGGGTCAAAATGCCCACCACTAGTGCTAAAAGGAGGTTGGGCATCGGGTTCGCACACACCCACGCTATGAATGTGGAGTCCGTGCAAACCGGGAGTCAGTGTTGCCGGGTTGCCTTGAATCGTACCTCGAATCCTCACCAACCCATTCTCTTGCTGCGTCAGAATTAAGGTGCCAGTAATGTCTGCACCTACCAGATCGACTCTTGCTCCAAGCGAGCTCTGCGCCAAGCTGACTTGCCCGAATGCGAGCCCGCAAACCAGCACTATGCAAAAGGTTATTCCGAAGAAAAACAAAGATTTGAACTGCGAAAACTTGATGACCATGACTGCCTGCGGTAATAATATTGTAGAATTTACGTATTGAAAATGAACACACCTGTTTTAAATTTTACTAGCTAATACATCTTAGCTGAGGGCAAACTTTGTTCTTTGTCTTGTGCTACGCTCAATATTTAACCAAGCACAAGTTAGGGACAGGCTTGGTGATAATCATCGTCTGTACATAAGCACACAGGTGTAGTCATAAGTAGTTGGCTAGCACAAAAAGACTTCCCTGTCTTCCTTGTCTCCCTTGTCCATTCCACCAACAGGCTTTGACCACACCTTAAGCACACAGATGTATGCACCGGGAAGCGATCCGCGATTAACCTCGGTCAAATGATCAAGCTATTTTTCAGGAGATTTCAAAGCCTGATCTAGCACCTGTCGAGCCTGTTCTGCTTTTGCTCTTGCTTCTTGATAACGCAAATTAGCTTGGGCATAATTTTTGAGAACTTTAAAACCTTCCTTCAGGCGAGTAATTTCCTCCTCAGTCACAGATTTATCTGAAAATAAAACGTCAACCGCCTTGCGAACTTCCATCGCTTCAGTGCGTGACTCCTGCACTTTCAACTTGAGGGTGGCTAGGTTGCTCAAAATCTGGACAGCCTGTGTAATGGCGTCCTCATCGCTAGCAGTCTCGCTTGACGTTTCTTTGACTTCAATAAGTTGTTGAGGACCAAATCCATCTTCCAGTTCCGTAGGTAACTGACCTTCATCCATCAGTTTCATCAACTGATCCATTGCTTTTTCACGGGCTTTGGCTGAATCTTTACCAGGAACAGAGAGGATGATTTCTGGGCTTTGAGCAAGAGTGTACTGAACCATAATTAAGCAGAAAATTTGCTAGTAAACCAAGCCAGGGTAATAATCTTAACGCGAAATCAACCTGTAAAACCACCAAATGATGAACAATGCAAGAATAACCGTTTGTTACTGGACTTACGCAGTCGCTGTGAGTTCGGGAAACAAGGACTGCAGCGCTGGCTCGCTCTTGCGTCTAAGGAGCGGTTTTCTAATAAGTAATCTTCTGGCGGGAAGGGAGTGAATACTTCTGGTCGCATCTTTCCAAGTTCTGAAAAATCAAACTTTATACTGGAAGAAGTAAGAGTATTTTTCGCTGCGAGGGAAGAGCGATGGCTCCCAATCCCACCATCATGCAAGCTGTGGAACAATTAGGTTACCGCGTCACTGTTGGAGACGTGGCAACTCAGGTAGGATTAAATGTCGCGCTGGCAAATCAAGGGTTATTAACTCTTGCAACTGAAGCTGGCGGACATTTACAAGTTTCTGATACGGGTGATATTGTTTACTTATTTCCAAAAAACTTTCGAGCAATTTTACGTAATAAGTATTTGCAATTACGGTTGCAGGAATGGTGGAAAAAGCTTTGGGGCATTCTGTTTTACCTAATTAGGATTTCCTTTGGAATTTTCTTAATTGTTTCCATCGCCCTGATAACTATCACCATTATCTTAATCATCACTGCTGCCAACTCAGACCGCGATAGCAACGATAGGGGTGGCAATTTTAGTGGTGGCTTTTTCTATTTCCCAGATTTATTCTGGTATTTTAGCCCAGATTATGACACCCGTCAGAGAGAAAGACGGCGGGAGAAAAGCAATCTGAATTTCTTTGAAGCTGTCTTTTCGTTTTTGTTTGGCGATGGCAACCCCAATACCAAGTTACAAGAACGCCGTTGGCAAGAAATTGCTACGGTAATTCGTAACAATCAAGGTGCCGTAGTCGCCGAACAAATTGCACCATATCTAGATAATATTGGAGAAGGTTCTGCAAAAGAGTACGAAGATTATATGCTGCCCGTTCTCACTCGCTTTAACGGGCAACCCAAGGTGAGTCCTGATGGGCAGATTGTTTATTACTTCCCAGAGTTGCAGGTGAGTGCTACCAAAAAATACCGTCAGCCTCTATCAGCTTATTTGGAGGAATTTTCGTGGCGCTTTAGTGCGGCAACTTCAGGACAAATTCTGCTGAGTGCGGGGTTGGGTATTGCAAATTTTGTCGGCGCATTAGTGCTCTTAAGTTTATTGAGGGATGGTACGATCGCCGCCCAAGTAGGTGGACTCGTCGCTTTTGTACATGGCATTTATTGGCTATTATTGGCTTACGGAACAGGTTTTTTAGTTGTCCCGTTAATACGGTATTTTTGGATCCAGTGGCGCAATAGCAAAATTGCTGAACGCAACCGCTCACGCCTATCCCGGGCTAGACAACTAGCAAGCGCAGACTCTGTTTTACAGCAAAAAATAGCTTATGCTCAGCAGTTTGCCGCAGAAAAAGTCCTTGGTGATGAAGATTTGGTCTACTCTACCGAAACTGACTTGTTAGAACAGGAAGTAGAACGTTCTGAACAAATTGACGCTGAATGGCAAAAACGCCTGCAGCGAGGGAGTGGAGAGTAGGAAGATGAGGGAGTGAGTCCGGGAGAGTGATGAGGAAGAGCAAAGAAATAACTTCCTCATCCTCTTGGGCTATTTCTTAACCTGAATAGGCGCTAAAGCGACACCTTTGTAATAGTAATTCAAAATTTGTAGGTGATTGTATCCCCGCTTTGCTAGATTGTAGGCTCCCCACTGGCTCATGCCCAAAGCATGACCATAGCCAAGTCCTCTGAGTGTAAAGCCTCCATTCCCGTTGCTGACGTTAAAGCGGGTGCTTTTTAGCTTTAGAGCTGTACGCACATCCTCGCCCCTCAGGACTTTCTCGCCTTTATCGCCGACAATTTTCAGAGATGTGACGCTTCCGAAAGGTGATGTACTCTCAGGAATCATTTGCTTCACATTGCCGATTTGCGGAATTTGGGCGCTGATTTCCGTAGGGGAAAAAGTTCTGATCCAGTTGCATTCGCTGATATTTTGGTCAAAGTCTGGAACAGCACGCAGGTATGGTTCGCGACTTCCCCAAACATCTTCTGAGTTTTCAGTGTGTCCGCCAGAACAGGCGTGGAAGACAGAAAGAATAACCCTATTTCTATAAGTAAGTACTTTCCCGGCTGTAGCATCAACTGCGGCTAAGGTGGGACGAGATTCACTGCTGACGCCTTTGTAAATTTGCCAACGATCGGGTGTATCACCCAAATCGTAAATGGGATTATTGCGTTGTTTTTCGCGTTCGTAAAGAGCATATGTACGGGCGGCGATCGCTTGAGCTTTTAAGGCTTCTAAGGGCCACCTGGAGTCCATTTCGCCACCGATGACGCTGTAGAGATATTCTTCCAAATCAACCCAGTTAACGACAGATAAGCCTTTTTCTGACGGAACAACAAGAGTTCTGCCCCGATACCAGCGATCGCCTATATAAACGAATCCCTGACCTGTTGGCTCAACCCAAAATAGATTAGATTGCCACTTATCCAAAGCAACTCCACCAGGAACTGCTTGGGCATAATAAGCACTCATTCCTGGCAACTGTCCCAGAGTACGACCGCTGCTATCCTTGACAACTGCAGTTGTAGAACTGCCGACTTTTACCTGTTTGACGTCTCTTTCAATCGCCACGCGCAGGATGACAGATGCTTGAGCTGGGGCAACCAGAGCGATCCAGATAACGATACCAAGCCACCAATGGCGTCCTTTGATATGGGAAAATAAAGATGCTAGGAACAGTTGGAACTTCATGCTGACAATTATAGTTACACTTGTGTACGCTTGACGCTCGCTTTTGTAGTAGTTTCCCGTAACATAGCATTTCAACTCCATCAAATGATAGATGAACTCCCACAACCTAGCAACACTTTAATGATTTAACGCTCTACATAACGTTATAATGTTTAACGACCTACATAATGTTATAATGTTTAACGACTTACATAAGGGACTTCCAAATAAAAAAATATCCCAAATTTTCTTGTGGGATGGGTGTCCCCACGCGTCCTTTGTATTCAGGGCGGGCTTTCCTGCCCAACGCCAGTCGCCTAGATCGGGAAAGCCGTCATTCGCGCTGGGTCCCCCACAAGATGGATAATTTATTTCTTGGAAATCCCTAACGTTATAATGTTTAACGAGTTACATAACGTTATAATGTTTAACGAGTTACATAACGTTATAATGTTTAACGAGTTACATAACGTTATAATGTTTAACGAGTTACATAACGCTTGTCGTTGAACAAGTGAGACCAACTAGTACTTGCTTGTCATTGTCACCGCTTACACGTACGCTATCGCTCGTCGAAATCTTTAAGTGTAGTCTACCCTTCAAGCTTTTAGCAAGCCTCCTCTACAATCTACGGGAAGCCGCTGAGAGCAAAGCACACATATCGCGAACGTGTCGCGTGTGGCGATATCGATTTATCTTGCCCACAGGAGGCATGCGTCTACGCTGCACTACTTTACGCAACTCGCTTTGCGATCATTCTGACTGCCTTTATATGTAACGCGTTAGCGTAAGCGCAAAGCGCAGGCTCAGCCTTAGCGTTCGCGCAGCGTGTCCCTTTGGGACTCAGCCATGCCCGAAGGGCTATACGCGTAGCGTCTCCGCTACTGAGAAGGGCGATAAAATGACACGAAAATCATTTTTGCGTGTAATTACTCAAGAGATTTTTTGAAGTAGGAAAATTTCGCCTCGGTCTTTAATTAGGAAGCATCGACCTTGGCTGTCTGAAAAAAATTTAGATAGCAGCCATTTAGTCTGTTTGTCCTTGTATATACATAGAAAACTGAGATGCAGCCTACAAGCAGAATTTTACAGGTTTTGACAATTGGTCAGTTGCTTTGTGAACAAGCCGAACAAAATCCTCACTCAATAGCGATCGCAGCACAAGATCGTCTTCCACTCACCTATAGTCGCCTATATACCCACATCCAATATACGGTCAAAACTTTGAATTCAATGGGTTTGGGTCGAGGCGAGCGCATTGCAATTGTGCTACCCAATGGTCCAGAAATGGCGGTAGCATTTTTGGCGGTGTCTGCGTGTGCCACAAGTGTCCCCCTAAACCCAGCCTATCTTGCGCCTGAGTTTGAGTTTTACCTCGACGATTTAAATGCTAAAGCGCTGATTGTGCAATCGGGAGTCGATTCACCCGCCAGAGCAGTGGCAAAGGCTCGTCATATGCCCATTATTGAGCTAGAGCCATTGGAGGCAGAGGCTGGAATTTTTCAGCTTGTGGGTGATTCCAAGTTGCCCGCAGTCAGCAACGCTTTTGCTCAACCAGAGGATGTTGCTTTGGTTCTGCATACATCGGGAACCACTTCACGACCCAAAATAGTGCCACTAACGCAGGCTAATTTATGTAACGCAGCTAACAACATTAGAAGAGCATTGCAACTACGGCAGAGCGATCGCTGTCTGAATGTCATGCCCCTGTTTCACGTTCAAGGGTTAATTACGGCAATCCTTTCCTCCCTAAGTGCGGGAGCCAGTGTTGCTTGCACTTCTGGATTTGACGCCTCTAAATTCTTTGTTTGGCTGCAAGCAATGCAACCAACGTGGTACACAGCAGTCCCAACCATCCATCAAGCAGTTTTGGCTGCAGCCGCAGACAACCACACAAGCCTTGCTCACTGTTCACCACTGCGCTTTATCCGTTCTGGAGGTGCTGCCTTACCAGTCAAGGTCATGAAAGCCTTAGAGGAGTTATTTAGGGCTCCAGTGCTAGAAGGTTACGGGATGACAGAGACTGGCAGCATAACATCAATCAATCCTTTACCGCCACGCCAACGCAAACCAGGTTCAGTAGGAATTGCCGCAGGGGTAGAAATCGGCATCATGAATGAAGCTGGTCACTTACTCTCACCTGGTGAAATCGGAGAGATTGTCGTTCGGGGTGGCAATGTGATGTGTGAGTACGAAAATAATCCAGCAGCGAATCAAAACGCCATTTACAATGGCTGGTTCAGGACAGGTGACGAAGGCTATTTCGATAGCGATCGCTATCTTTTCATTACAGGTCGCTTGAAAGAAATCATCAATCGGGGAGGTGAAAAAATTTCCCCTCGTGAAGTTGATGAAGTGCTGCTAGATTATCCAGAAGTGACACAAGCACTCACCTTTGCACTACCCCATCCTACCTTGGGTGAGGATGTGGGAGCAGCCATTGTGCTGCAGGAAAAAGCCACCATCACTCAAAGGGAAATTCGTGAATTTGCAGCAACCAGACTTGCTGATTTTAAAGTACCTGCTCAGGTAGTGTTTGTTGACGAAATTCCCAAAAGCCCCACAGGCAAACTACAGCGCGTTGGTTTAGCCGAGAAATTGGCTACCAAACTGAGGATATCTTTCGTCGAACCTAGCACTGAGGTAGAGAAAGTGCTGGCAGAAATATGGACTGAGGTGCTTGGCGTTGAGCGGGTAGGGCTTTACGACAATTTCTTTGCTTTGGGCGGTGACTCTTTGAAAGCTGTACAATTGTTCGCGCAAATTGAGAAGACTTTCGGCAAAAATTTGCCCTTGGATACCCTTTTGCTGGCAGCAACTATTGAGGAACTAGCCGATATTATCCGTCAGGAAGAATCGTTAGCACCCTCGTCCTCCCTGGTAGCAATTCAGCCAAATGGTTCAAAACCGCCTCTTTTCTGCATAGCTCCATTGGGCAGCAGTGTTCTTATATATCGAGATTTGGCAATGTCTCTGGGTGATGATCAACCAGTTTATGGTTTGCAAGACACAGGAATTTCCAGTACCAGAATTGAGGACATGGCAGACCACTACATCGCCCAAATACGTACTATCCAATCTGATGGTCCTTATTTTCTGGCAGGCTTATCTGCGGGAGGAGTTCTATCCTGGGAAATCGCTCAGCGCTTCGTTGCCCAAGGTCAGAAGGTGGCTCTACTAGCCTTATTTGATAGCTTCGGTCCAGAATATCCCAAACTGCTGCCACCAATACCAAGATTTTTATCAGTATTCAATTGGGCAGTGTTTGATTATCTACCAAGGCTAAGAAACTTACCCAGAAAAATTCTAACTCAGTTCAAACAACAAGCAATTAAAGAGAATGTCAACCAGGTTCTTGATGAGAAGCAAAAGCTCAACGAACTCAACAGGCAAGACCCTGTTCAGTACCGAATTGATGTCTACAAAAAGAACTCTAGTAATGTTAGTTATCTGGAAAAATGGCTCAACTTTTTAATCATCTTCATATTCAGAAATTCTTCTTGTGGTCACTACACTCTTTTATTTACTGGTGGCTTGTATCTGGATACTTTAAATAAGTTATCCCAGGAGCAGCAAAAGTTTGAACGAGCTAACAGCAAAGACACAAGAGCGTATGTGCCGCAAGTCTACCCTGGTCGCGCAATCTTGTTCCGAGCCACTCAGCCCCTCCCAGGTGTTTACCGTGACCTCCAATTAGGCTGGGATGGTATGGCTACAGGAGGATTGGAAATTTATGAGGTTCCTGGTAATCATCTATCCATAATGGCATCACCAGTTCTGGCTGAAAAATTAAAAGCTTGTATTGACGAGGTGGTACGCCAAAAAAGTCTTGTGAATTTGCGTTAGCCGCTTGGGTTAATTCTTCAGCAGAAGCGGTTTTGCAGCAATGTCATTCAAGCCGACAAAGATAAGCAAATCCTGCCACTCTTGCTGAAGAGTTGCATCTTGGGGACTGTTCTGACGCAGTTGTGCTAGTGTCGTTAATGCCTCATACCATATTCCATTGCTGGCATAGATAGCAACTTGCTGTCTTGGCTGTGCGTATTGGAGTTGCTGGGCGATCGCCGGCTTCAAGTTGACTCGTTGTATGACTCCTTCAACATAAATAGGGGCTTGTTGCTTTTGGTTCTCGCAGTAAATATTAAAGAACCAGCGGTATTGTTTGCCTAGATTCAGTTTGGGAGCAGTAGTAGGTAAAGAAACGCTGATCACTCCGGGTTCACTCGGTAGGACAATATCCTGGCGGTAGATCGGATTTGATTCCTCATCAAGCAGCACAAAATCAGCGGGGTAGCTAGAACCTTTGGCGTAGGGTGTGTAGAACCAAAAAGTCGGGTGTTCTACTGTAGTCAATCCCCAGACATTCATTATCGAGGTTGGTTGCTCTGTTAAAGGGACTAAAGCAGTAAGTGCAGGGTTACCAACTGGACACGCACCCCTTCTTGCTCCCCCATAACGACGACCTCCTGGAGGTTGTCCTGGCGGAAGTGGAGGTAGGACAAGGCGCAAAGGCACTTTACGAGAAGTCGTTGCTAACGGTTTTGACTGTGATAAGGAATTGGAGCGTTCAGTTGCTGTTTGTTGAGCAGACTCAGCCATAACCGACGTTGTGCTACCCAGCAAACTGAAGCAGCCGACAAGAGTCACTGCTAAAACCAGTTTCATTGGATATGAAATCATTTTTAGAAATCGCTTTTAACTGTTGACTATTAATTGTTAACTAGGGACGGAGACAAAATAAAATGCACAACCTTATACCATTTTGGATTCTAGATTATGGTATCTGGATTTTGGATTGTGTGCCTCATTCGGGAGGAGCTGAGTGCAATCATGCACACGCACTCGCGTTCGCTAACGCGAGTGCGTCTCCAACAGAAAGAATTATTGGTAATCATTTTTAGGGTTAAGAAAGCCGCAATTATTTTTCATAATTACGGGAACCCTCTGCTTTATTTTTGGAGTAGGACCAATTTTGAATTTGAAGTTTCAAAAAAAACGACACAAAACGTTCCCACTAGTGCTAAAGCTGAAGGTACAAACGGCACCCAATATCCGTGGATAAGTAGACCAAAGCAGAGTACGTAGAGAACTCCAGAGGAGACAATGACTAAGATTGTCAATCTGGGGAGCAAACGCAGCCGCCAAGCAAGAACTCCTCCTACCACAGACCAACCCCAAATCCAGATGACCTCACTCCACAATGACCAAACTCGCAACAACGGACGTTTATCTAGGACAGCACTAAGGAGTTGACTGACCATGTGCGCTTGTACAAAAACTCCTGGCATTTGCTTATCAAACTGATATTCATATGGTGTCGCCCAATAGTCACCAGGCTCTCCTTTAGCTACAACACCAATCAGGACAATTCGGTCTTTGATGGCGCTAGAATTAACCTGATTTGATAAGATTTGTGTCAGCGTCACCTCTTCGGCAATCTTGTTTGAGGAACGATAGTTCAGCAAAATTTGACCACCATTGGCATCAATTCCTTGATATCCGCCAGTACGAGAGCTCAGACGAGGAAAGATAGTATTGCCAAGCTGTAAATCTCCTTGAGAAGTTAGCTTTGGTTGAATTCCTTTAGCAGCAAGCAAATAACGAAATGCCAGCTGGGCTGAGAACGCATAAGTAGCACGACACCAAGAGACAGGTTCCTGGTTCATAAACAGCAGATGTCGCCGCACCACGCCATCAGGATCATGAATGAAGTCGCTAAATCCCAAGCGTTCTTGTGGGATTTCCGGTGGCGGCGCAATACCCTTAACAGGTATTGCGGCGTCGCTATTTTTGCAAACTCCAATCAAGTTTTCTGTCTGGTTGAGACGAGTGGTTAAATCTGGGAGTTCAGCTTTAAAATCTCGATAGAGATCCAAACCAATTGCTTGGGGTTTGTACTGCTGGAGTTTCTCCAAAAGTTTATTGAGGGATTTGTCTGAGAGAGATTTGCCATTCACATCCTCACCGTTTCGCCGCTGAGCATCAATATCTTCATCATCAATCGCCACCAGTAGCAGACGTGGATCAGGTATTTCATGGAGGATGAAGGGACGTAAGCGCATCATCTGGTCAAAAGCTTGGAGTTCACTGCTTTGCAGTAGCCCGAAAAACCTCAGCCCGCAAATTAAGGCGGTCATCACCACCGAGGACAACAATGCTACAGCAATTTTGGGTGGAGGCGCGCTTTGAGGTGGCGTAAGTTTTGGCGGTTGCAGTTCAACCTTACCTGTAATCTCCACCCAAGAAGGAGGGAGTTGTGTGAGATTTTGGCAAATCACTGGTAACCAAGTCGCACAGGGAAACTTATCCTCAAGACCTTGCAACCGTTCCCGAGAATCCCGCACTGCTTGGTAAAAGGACTCACCACCAGCAAACCCTTCTAAAAAAGACTTCAAGAATTCCTGTGCGACTAAGTCTGGAACGGGTTCGCGCATGACGATCATCTGCGGGATTTGTAAATCAGCCAGATCTCGCGCCAGTCCTAATCCATCGCAGGAGTTGAAAATTGCCAATTGTAACCCACGTTCCACGGCTTTTCTAAGAGCGTACCTTAATTCGCTAATGGTGAGGCTATCAGTTTGATTCAGGTATATGCGCCCAGTTCCATCTTTCCCCTGACTCGAGCTGTGTCCAGCGAAGAAAAGAATATCCCAGCTTTTCCCCCACAGATGGTCAGTTAATTCCTTGCGCTGGGGTTCTACCAGAAAGCGAAGATCTGCATTGGGTAAGTGTTGTAGCAAAGCACGGTCAGCCTCAGTGTCAATCTCCTGACTATTGCCGAAAATTGCTAAAATATTTACCTGCTCGTTACGTGTTTTTCTCAAAGAAATTTGTTCGTATGTTGGCGATGCTAAGGCAAATTCCGCTTTATAATAGCGTTCTAGCAAGTCCCAGAGATGCCAGGGCAACCGCTGCAATTGACTATCTTCTGTTTGCAAAATTACCCGTATTTCGTCCGTAGGTAACAATTTTTCCAGCCATTTCTCCCGAATCGGGCGAAACTCTTCCGTTAGCAGCCAAGTATTGAAGCGCGATCGCAAAATATGGGCAATGTTATCGCAGTCTTGGGTAATGGATACATTTGTTACCTGCATCTGGTCAGCAGACAAGCGGTAACGATTGCTCAGCCTTCGATAGCTAGACTGCCAGTGGCTATAGTACAGTGGCATTTCTACCGCAGCAGGTAACTTCCCGGTGATTTCAGTTGAGGGACGCTCACCTTCTTCACCAATCTGTAGCGTAACGGGAAACCCCTGCTCAAAGCTACCATCTGCAAATTTTAAAACCACTAACTTGCTCATACTTGCCCATAATTATTGTTCTTTGTCATTTGTCAGTTGTTTTTCAATTCTTTTGACTACTGTGCAATGACTCATGACCAATGACTAAATTACGAAATGTTCTGTGACACTTGCATTATTGAGTGTCACCTTAACGCTAAATCGCTCTGCGCTTTCACCTCTAAACTGTAACTGTAAATAATTATCAGCACTTCTAGCTTGAGTTTCCAGAAAAACTGCTCCAGACTCATCCAGCACCGTTAGCTGTACTCCAGGTATTAAGTAAATTTGATTACCCGTCGGGTGCAACTGCAGGCGAATGCTAGTTTGTTGGTCAACTTCTGGTCTAATTTCTACAATAAGCATGACCGGTTGGTTGGCAATTTGGATTCCCAAATCAATCAACTTTGCCCGTCTGGTGAATACATCATTTTGGTTGGCAGCGTTTTGCTCAACAGTATCACCACTGCGAAAAGCATAAGCTGGTCTAAATTGTGGCTGGTTCCATATCGATTGAACACTCTGCCACCCGCTATCCAAGATACCAGTAAACCACTGGCTCAAATTCACTAAAGTCCTGACTGGGGTCTGTTTGAGTTCCCCAAGGTGGTCGATTAAATCTTCCAAGGGTTGCAGTTGACTCAAAGGTAGTTCTTCAGTTGCCATACTGCGAACAAACCCCAAAAGCTTTGCTTGCTGAAGCGATTCATCCACTTGGACAACGACATAACCAACTCTTTCTTCCCAGGTTTCTGGAGGAATGTAACACACCTGTTGAGAAAGATTCACGGGGCGACACTCTAGACGACCACTCCTGGCAACTCCAAGTCTGCTATATTGGCACACAAACGTATAACTGGGTTCCAACTGTCACTAGCTGTTAGGTTAGTGGGAATAGACATAATCTCCAAGTAGTCATTCACCACCCACACGCAGAGCGTATTCAGCCGGACTTGTTCAGCTTTTTCTAGGAGTAAGCTGGTTTGAAGCAAACTGCTGCGCAGTTGTGCGAGCTGCCTGGGTAATAGGCAACGTTAAGGCAAAATCCTCTAGCTCATAGGTGGTGCGCGTCATAGTTTTCCGTCCCCGGTGTTGAATTATTCTTCTTAGATATTTATCGCTCGGAGCCATGAAATTTATGCAATATTAATTAATTATGATTCATTAGTGATTAGTTAAAAAAACTAATCACTAAGAAACTGTTGCCAAAGAATTTTGGATAATATAACTGCCTAAGTACAGCATTTCATTAATTCGTAACGTTTTTAAACGCACCAGGTAGCTCTCGGTAAACGCAGCGAAAAGTTCTGCAGGAGGTGAGACCAGTGCTGCAGGAGGGTTTCCCGACGGCAGGCAACTGGCGTAAGCGCAAAGCGTGCCGCTAGGCATACGCGTAGCGTCTCCGTTCGCCCTTGGCGTGCCGCAGGCATAGGAGATACCCGAAGGGGTTTTCCGACCTAGGGGCTCTTTCGAAGACAAAGGTACACAGAGTCTTTGTTCAAGTTTTCGCTATGAACTTATGGAATCATGTACTAAGGAATGTGGATTAAAGCCAATTGCCAATAAGTACATAGGCAGACCAAAAGCTGGGTGTGTTGTAGTTGGGATGTTTTAACAGTTGTAGCTGAGCAAGGCGAAGAGCTTCAGCTTTGGTAATATTGCCATTCTTCAACTGTTTATAAAAAGTACCAACAAACTGTGCTGTTGATTCATCATCAATCTGCCACAAAGATGCTAGGGTACTGCGTGCTCCCGCTTTGACAGCTGCCCCAGCTAGACCCAACGCTGCACGGTTGTCTCCTGCTGCTGTCTGGCAGGCACTCAAAACTAATAATTGCACTGCTTCTGGTCTATTTTCATCCCGGCTGCGGAGGATACTGTCGAAATCAACGACGTTGATTGGACCATTGGCAGCCAAAATAAAGGTTTTATCAGCGCGCGAACTAAATTGACCGTGGGTTGCCAAATGCAAGATATTGAAGGAAACAGCATTGACTTTGCTTTCCAAAGCTTGTTTGGTGAATTGCTGATCCAAAAGGCTAGTTGTTGAGACTCCGGCTTGGGTTATCAGGTTTAATTCTCTCTTAATGGCAGGCAAAGGTGCAAATTCGCTGTACCCTGGGGGCGGTTGAGTTAGCCCTGCGGTGAGAGCATTGAGCTGCCGTGGCACTAGTGGTTTGGGGTCTTGAAGTTGCAAACCTATGCTGAGGGCGATCGCATATTTCTCGACCAAGTATTCCTTACCATTGTAAAGGGCGGAAGGCGGTATATTGCGTAACGCTCCATCCAGTACAAATACCAAAGTCTTTACCCCACTTGTTTGCAGTTCGGACTCAATTGGTTTTATCAACCAATTGTAAACCTGTTGCGACTGTGTTCTGAATGCTTTAATGGCAGATGGTTGGACAAGATTTTGCCGCATTCCGCCGACAATCTTTTCTACTTCTGCTTGGCTAATTTTGGTGCTGTAGTGCCGCAAGGGTTGTTTAGGAATTTTAACAATAACTTGCAATTCGTCGGGAAGAATAATCGGGTAAAGAATGGCAGCAGTGGGGTTATCTTGGTCTACCACTTTGTCAAGCAGCACTTTTTCACCTTGTAAGCAAGCTTCCCGGAAAAAGTTGTCTAGTTCTGCCAGTTGCAGTGCTTCCATCCGCTGACGAGCTTTTTCTAAAGTTTTTTCATTCTTTTGTCCTTGTTGCACTTGCAGCAGTAATTCCACTGATTCGCGATAAACAGGTTCTACACTATCTCGGAAAGAGAATTGTACATCTTGTTTAACCGCCACCAAGTCACTTCGCAGAGATTGCAGAGTGTCTACAGCAGCATCATATGCCGCGATCGCTTCTTTGACATCTCCTTGTGCTTTTCGTAACCTTCCAAGTTGCCATTGCCATCGATAAGCAATCTCCGGTGCATTGCTTGCTTGTGCCAATAGTAACGCCTGTTGGGTCAGGTTTTGCGCCTCCGACCACTGCCCAGTTTTTTCGTACAAACCACCTAAACTTCCCAAAGCATATGCTTCTGCTTGCTTGTCACCCAAATTGCGGGCTTGTTGGACGGCGGTGGCGAGGAGTTGGGCTGAGGGAGTGGGGGAAGCAGGGGAGGGGGAGAGGTTTGTTGGAGAATTCTCTTGTCCTCTTAATTTGCCGAGACTATGAGCAAAGTTAATCCGGGCGTAAACAGCAGAACGACTGGCGGGGAGTGTGTTCAGTTGGGATTGAATTAAAGGTATGAGAGTTTGGGCTTGTGCGGATTGTTGATCCTCAATAAGAAGGTCTAAGTGATTGAGTTGCGCTTGGACTTTTGTTAAAGGTGAGGGGGAAACTTTAACTGTTTGTTGATAAAAGTCAATCGCTTGTTGTTTTTGCTGTTGTGTACGAGCATTATTTCCCAAACTAAAAAGACTTGCACCAATATCTGCTGGAGATTCCAGGCGTTGGGCAATTTCTAGACTTTGCTGTAGGGCACTTTGGGAATCTTTCAAGTTACCCACAAGTTGGAGGATATCACCAAGCGATCGCAACCCCACTGTCTTTTCTAAGGAGTCTGGTTGTGATTGTAAAATTTTATAAACATCTTGTAGTGTTTTTTCTGCACGACGGTAGAAGCCTTGGGTTCGCAATGCTTGTGCTTGATTGATGTGCGATCGCACTACACCATTCGCGTCACCAGCCTTACTATAAATCTTTTGAGCCTGCTGCCAAGTTGTCAAAGCCTCTTGTGTTTGTCCCGTCGCCAGTTGCAAACGACCTTGTATATCAAGGCTTTGGGCAAGAACTTGGGCTGTAGAAATTTGCTGACTCGTCTGGTGCTGTTGATATCCCAAAATATTTAAACTCTGGGCGATCGCCTGCTTTGCCTCACTCCACGCGCCGAGTTGCTGGTAAGCAAGGGAAAGATTACTTAGGGTTGCAGCAAGTCTGAGGGTATCCCCTTGCGTTCGGTATTGCTGAACAGATTGCTGCAAAACCTGCACCGCTTCGGCATATCGTCCAGCGTCGTACAGCACTTTCCCCTGTTGCTGTGGGGACGAGGAAACGGGGGGCGCAGGCGAGGGAGGAAGTTTCGCCAGCACAGGTGAACCAAGGACACACAACAAAGTGGTAACAACAGCTAGAACTAAGTAATACCGTATTAAATTGTGTCTTTTCATATATTTTCTTTATTAAAAACGCATTATGAGCGAGTAATATCAAGTTTGCTTAATCGCTTATAAATACCGAAGAACCCCACCCCGGTTTTGTCTTGCGCCAAAACCTCCCTGCCCCTAATCCCCAGAGGGGACCCCAGTTCCCCGCAAGCGGGGAGGGGATTAAGGGGAGCCAGCGCTGCAGGAGGGTTTCCCTCCGCAGGCGACTGGCGTGTGGGGTTGAAATATCACGGAAATCATAACTAATTAACCAAACTTAATATCAGGAAGAGAAAAATTTTTTTGACTTTTGACTTTTAACTTATTACCTTCGCTTTTAACTTTTTAAAAAGGATTGAAAATGATGGAAAAATACAAACCGTTTTCCTGCCATGTGTCTTTATCCCCAGAGATGGAAATGATTGGAATACCCCAGTCCAAGCGGGCAGTAAGGCGGTTTTCTAATTGTAGGCGCAATCCTAAGCCTGCAGAAACAAGTGTATTATTATCTAACTCGGAACTCGGGCTGGTTTCTCTACCAGAACGGTTCCAGCCTGTGCCAACATCGAAAAAGGGCGTTACTTGTAAAACGCTGTTGCGTTCAGAGAAGCGGACAATCGGAATTCGTACTTCGGCAGAAGCAAAGATGCCGTTATCTGTGAGTAAGGCATCTTGGCGGTAGCCTCGCACACTTTCCAAACCACCTAAACCAAATTGTTCAAATGGCACAAGCGGTCGATCTGCCAACTGCACATCTGCTCTGAGTAACAGTAGGGTATCACGAGCCAACAGGCGCACCCACTGTGCTTGTCCTCTCCAAGCAACGAAACTCTTGGAATCAAAAGCGTCAAGTCCGAAACTGAACTGAGAACGCAAGGCAAAAACTTGCTGGCTATTGCGTTGCGTCCAGTCTTGAAAAAAACGCAAAGCGGTGACTTGCGTTTTTCCTTCTTCATCTGCGCCGAAAGCCGGAAAGGGAATTTCGCCATTGAGTAAACTGGCTTCGCTTTCCCGGCGAGTTGCACTCAAACCCAATGCTAATTCCTGAGTTGGAGATTGTATGATGGGCTGGCGTAGTGTGAGTTCATAGTAGCGAGAGTTGGACTGGATATCAAGCACACTAAAGGGTCTTTCAATCACATCGCTGTCAGAAATTCCAAAGCTAAAGCTCACAGTGCCATTGCGGGGATTAAAGGGAACAGAGTAGCTAAAATCGAAGGTATTGCTGCCATCAGTATTGGTGTAAGCAGCGATAACGCTATCTCCCCATCCCAACAGATTGGCTTCGCTGAGTTGGATTTGGCGGCGAAAACTCCCTACAGCAGGAGAACGCCCATTATCTAGGGCTATCTGTAGGTTAAAAGTATCTGCTTCTGTGACTCGTATTTCTAGCAAACTCACCCCTGGACGCGAACCTGCGGAGAGTTCGGCTGACAGGTTTTCAATCAGGGGATTGAGTTGTAAGATTTGCAATGCTTCCAGCAGGCGATCGCGATTTAAGGGTTTGCCTGTGGCTAGGGCAAGGCGGCTGCGCACATAGCCAGGATTAAGTCTGCGTGTGCCTGATACTTTGATGTCTTCCAGTGTACCCTCAACCACCTGGATTTCTACGACACCTCGTTGAAGCTTCTGCGGTGGGATAAAGGCTCCGGATGTGATGTATCCTTTGCTAACATACAAGTTAGAGATTTCTGTACGTATTTGGTAAAGTTCTGCAAGTGTTATCGGTCGTTTCGTATAAGGTGCGGTGATTTTGGCAAAATCTTCACGACTAAAGACACTGCTGCCTGTGATTTCAAATTTTTCAACAGTGATGGTTTGGGGAGTTTCCTCAAATGGGGCTTGTTCGGGACTGGGGGGTGTTGTGGTGGGTGGAGGAAGTAATTCCTCTAGTGGCGGTAGGCGGGAGGGAGGTGGCTGTTCTGGCAGTTGCTGGTTAGAAGGCGGCTGGTTCTCCCGCCGTGGAGTGGTTTGAGCAGGGGTTTGGGCGCGCTGCGTAGATAGTTGCGTTGTATTAATGACTTGCGCTTGCAGTGGTTTTACTGCTATTGTACTCATGAGTGCAACCAAGCTCAAGCAATGCCAGTGTTGATATAACCCTGAGTTTTTGCGAAGTTTACCGAGCATGACAAGAGAACACAGGTATAGGATTTAGCGTCGCTGCTTGAGCAACAAGGATGACATCACCGTTAGCATCGACGATCCATCCTTGCGCTTCGACAATTTTAGGGGAATCTGGGCTTTTGGGCAAAAAATTAGAACGATAATCGTTATTTAGCGAGGAATTTCTCGAATTTGCGCGATTTTTCATCTCATTGTGATTTTCATTCCCAAAATTCCCTACTTCTGCTTGTTTCCTTGTCCCCTTCACTGATAAGGTTTAAAAAATTCGCTCAAATTGAAGAATGTTGGCTCACCTCTACCAAAAATTAACGGTAGCTTCCCATCCCATTTATCTAATGCTCGATTTTGCAAAATTTCTGGAGTTAAAGTTTCATGTAGCACCTTATGTGCTTCCGCCTCTCCTCTTGCCAGATTAACCTTTGCCTCTGCCTCTTTTGATGCTTTGAGTGCGACAAACCCTGCCCGTTTTGCTTCCTGTTCAGCAATTTGTTTCGCCTCTACCGCCTCATCAAATCTCTGAGAAAAGTGAACATGCACAAGGGAAACATCATCAATAGCTACATGATAATTTGCCAGTCGTGCAGTTAATACGTCATCTACTTCAGCTTTCACTTCTCCCCGTTTAGTAATTAATTCTTCAGCAGTATAATTTGCCATAACCGCCTTGAGAACTTCTTCAATTGCTGGATTGATAATTCGGTCTACAACGTTTTTTTCATCTCCTATCTGTTGAAATATCGCATTTGCCTCATCTGGAATGATATGCCAGTTGAGCGCTACATCTGTGAAAATATCCTGTAAATCTTTTGAAGAAGCTTCAGCAGAAATATCCTGTTTTTGAACTCGAATGCTTAATTTCTTAACTGTATTAACGACAGGAATAATAACATGAATACCTTCTCCTAATACCGTGCTTTGCACTTTTCCAAATTCCATCAACACTCCCCGTTCTCCAGCATTAACAACCACAAAAGGTGTAAGAAAAATAGTGATAAGACATAAAAGTGCAGTGAGTTTACTAGCACCGTTAAAAGCTTTATTTTTTTTCATAACTGACTTGAAAACGGCAACGTTTTAATAGTGTTCAGTAAACAAGAGTTTAAGAAGATCGCAGAGTAGGAACGCAGAAATCAGCTTGATCACATAAACTTTTATGGGCAAGAAACACCTAACGATTTGTGGTCTAATCATAGAATAAGCGCTGGAAATACCTGATAGTTTCATGTCAATATGGTGTCTGCTTTCTCAGAGTAGCAAAATATTGTTTTTAAGTAACATTACTATATTCAGCAGGGGTTTAATGTAACTTTTTGCACAATTAACGTATTCACTCAGATAAAATTTGAACTTGATTGTATGAAAGAGCAAAAAACTACAGTACATTGGGAAGCATACCGTATTTCATAGTACATCAATAGGAGTATGTTATTGCCGCACCTTGCAAACAAGTTTATCGAAGGCAAACCACAGACGAGTGCAAAGAAAGCCGACAGCCTATACTTTGCTACCCAAACTTAAGCAGGAAGCAAGGTCACAGTGCCTTCAATACGGTACGGGAACGCCATGTTCATCCCTCAAAGATCCCCGCTAGCCTACCGAAGATCGGGGAAATTAGCCCTTAATTTTACATTAGTCCACGGAGGTGGACTTTGCTTGTGTAGTAGCGAATTATATTCGCCAATGACTTTTCTTTCTCTTTCTCTTTCTCTAAAGTTCAATACAGTTCAGTTAAGGATTGATCCTCCCTAGCCCTCCTTAAAAAGGAGGGGACTAAGCCCCCTTTTTAAGGGGGTTGGGGGATCTTAACAAAACTAAACACCACTAACTGAACCGTATTGCTCTAAAGTTAGGGATTTCCAAGAAATAAATTATCCATCTTGTGGGGGAGCCAGCGCCCTGCAGGAGGGTTTCCCGACAGAGGCGACTGGCGTTGGGCAGGAAAGCCCGCCCTGAATACAAAGGACGGGTGGGGACACCCATCCCACAAGAAAATTTGGGATTTTTTTTTATTTGGAAGTCCCTTATACAAATCTGTTACGAAATCGTAAGATTTGAAAAGCTGATGTTCTTCCCCAAATGATAGAAATTTCCTCTAAAATCAAATATTCTTTATTGGCGCTGCTAGAGCTGGTTAAATGTTATGAGCAGGGAGAATTCTTGCAAATAGAGCAAATAGCATCTTCTCAGCAAATACCAGACCGCTATCTTGGACAGCTTTTGATGCAACTGCGCCGATGTGGAATTGTCCGCAGTCAACGCGGAGTTAAAGGGGGTTATCAATTGGGCAAAGCACCTGACGAAATCACGATGTTGGAGATTTTGACTTGTCTGGAAGGTTCTGGTGTCCAAGAACACAGGGAGCAAACCCAATCAGCGACAATGGAAAATATGATGATCCAAGAAGTATGGCAGGAAGCAGCAAAAGCAGCAATGGCAGTTTTTGGACGTTATACCCTCAAGGATTTGTACGAGAAACAACAGGAGAGGAAACGGTTGAATCCAATGTATTATATTTAACTTACAATGCTCAGATTCCCGACTTCTTTAAGAAGTCGGGAATCTTGTATCTGGGAAACCCGACCCGGATAAGTGGCTACACCAAAGTTCCCCTCCCCGCCAGCGGGGAGGAGTTAGGGGTGGGGTTCTGTAATTATGGCTGATTTACCAGACATCATAATTACAGCAATTTTCAATTAATTAGACTACGCCAAGAAACCTAACCCCCCAACCCCCTTCCCTACTAGCGTTGGGGGAAAGATTCAAAGCCTCTCTCCTTATAGGACAATACAGTTCAGTTAAGGATTGATCCTCCCTAGCCCTCCTTAAAAAGGAGGGAACTAAGCCCCCTTTTTAAGCAGGGCTGTTTCATTCCCTAAAACTAGTAAAATTGCAAGTGTTGAGGGGAAAAAATCATGGATGCAAATCTGATTGAACAACTGCGGCTTGTTGAAGATTTTAGAACGACTGATGGTCGAAGACATCCACTGTGGCTAGTGTTGCTATTTGTAATAATGGGCACCATGAGCGGATATATCGGATATCGCGCATGGGGGGATTTTGTCAAACGGCATCGTCGTGCGCTCATAAAAACATTTGGAATAGAAAAACATGGTGTTCCTTCTTACTCAACTATAAGACGAGTAGTGATGGGTGTAGACTTCGATAAACTTGCCGCAATATTTAATCAGTGGGCTAACCAATACGTTGATTTGAAGGCTCAAGAGTGGTGTAGCGTCGATGGTAAAAGTATTAAAGGTACAGTTGAAAACTACGATTCATGCGCTCAAAACTTTGTCAGTATTGTATCTGTGTTTGCTAGTAAAAGAGGACTAGTTTTAGGTATGCAAAAATTTGATAACAAGAAGGAAAGTGAAATTGTAATTGTACAAAATTTAATTGCAGCATTGGATATAAAAGGTGCGGTATTTAGCTTTGATTCACTGCATTGCCAAAAAAAACTTGCAAGCAAATCATAAGTAGTAGCAACGACTATGTGATTGCTGTTAAAGATAATCAGCCCACATTACATCGCTATATTAAACGCATTGCTGCACTGAGAAAACCAGTCAGTCGTCATCTTGAAACGGAAAAAACTAGAGATAGGTTTATAACACGTAGCGTCGAAGTTTTTAATGATTTAACTGGAATTAGTCCGCAGTGGACGGGTATTAAGTCTTTAATCCGAGTTGAAAGAGTCGGAACTCGCACGGGTAAAGCATATCGTCAGGTAGTCCATTATATTAGCAGTATTGTGAGCACAGCGAAAGAATTCGCCTGTGGTATTCGCGGTCATTGGAGTATTGAAAATAACCTCCATTGGCTCAAGGATGTGGTTTTGAATGAAGATAATTCGACTATACGTATGGGTAATGCTCCTGCAAATCTTTCAGTTATGCGAGCGATTGCCCAAGGGGCAGTGCGCTCCGCGCAATCGCACTCAATGTCCTGCGCCGAAATGGTCATACTTCCATCACAACTGCTCAAAGATTTATCTCTCATGATATTGACAAACTTCTTGCCCTTGTGGAATGAAACAGCCCTGCCTTTTTAAGGGGGCTGGGGGATCTTAAGAAAACTAAATACCACTAACTGAACCGTATTGCCTTATAGGAGAGAGGAATGGAAGCGAGGTCACAAATGTGGTTCATTTACCTAAAAACCGCTATATACACATTCACCTTGCAAAGGCGCAGCTAACAAAGTGCTCTAGGGAATAGTCATTTTTGATAATAAATGGTCTAACTTAATTACTACAAGACATAACTTACAACCGCGTGATTTTATTGGCATAGACTTCAACTTCTGTACCAGCCTCCAAGTGCCAAATATTACTTTTCATCATCTCTTGGGTGGCTTGTTGGTTGCGCTGGTTAAGCTGAGGTACGATCGCCTTACTAGCGCCTTCTAAAACTGCAGCAGGGATGTTTCTTTGTTGTTCGGTTTGGTTACAGTAGTAGTCACTATCGCTACCACCAATACGACCACAGGGAACAAGTTTTGTCTCAGGACGGTTAAGTATATCTCCTACTTGACCGAGACCCCCCAACAAACCTGAAAATGTATCATTGGCTGCTATCTTTCCGGATTTATCAGGATATTTTCTAGCAAGTAACGGTCTTCCTCCAGGTTTGCGAATTTTTATTGCATCCGGAGGTAGGCGAATTTCTGTGATATTGCCGTTATTTTGGAAATTCACTGCAACTACAGAGAGTTGTACCCATCCGCCTTCGGTGATTTGCTTAATTTGAGTGACTAATTCAGTATTTTTAGGAAGTGCGATCGCCCCATCTACAGATTTCAATGGTTCCCTCAAACGCACCACAAATTGACTGTCATCTTTATTATTATTGTTATTACTACTACTATTATTAGTCCCTGGTCTATTTGCTTCTCCAGCGATATCAGCCGCTAGAACAGCTTTAGCCTTGGTTCCTATTGCGATCGCTTTACCACCATACTGTTTTGTCTGGTTTGAAGCTAGTGATTGTTCCTGAGGAGTAGTTGTTGTATTTGTTCTATTTGGAAGAGGTTGTCTTGCCCTGGTATTCAGTTCAGAAGCTAAAGGAGCTGGAGGAGAACTGGCTACCTGTGGTACGGTTGGTGTTGGAGTTATTGATCTATTTGCTGATAAAGCTTCTCCTACATCCGATGGCATTGGGATTGGGGTGAGTTCTGGTACAGAGGTGAGCTCAAATGTTGCGCTTGGAGTAGCAGTGACTGTTGGTTGAGGAGTCGGAGTCGGAGTAGCCCGAGGAGGCTGAGGAGACTGAGTAGGAGTAGGTTGCGCCTGCGCTACACGCTGAGGAACTCTGACAATTCGTTCAACAACGCGAGGTACGTAAACAGTTCGTGGTGGAGTAGGTACCCTTTGTACCACCACGCGTGTTACTGGTTGTGGCTGAGATCTTGTTTGTGTGGGAGTTGGCGTCGCCCTTGGAGGGCGTACAGTTCTCAACTGTAGTTGCGCTTCTTTCACTGCTTTTGCTTGTTCAGCTAATGCAAGTTTTGTTTTTAGGATCTCAATTTCTTGTTCCGGTTTTAATTGTTCTGTTTTGTTCGATTCATTCGTATTCTGGGTTATCGTCGGCGCAATTTTTCGCGGCTGTTGGTTATTTCCACTCATTAATTGAGAGAGAAAAATACCAGCTATCACAACCCCAGACAGGGTAGCAGCACCCACCACAGCTACTTTGGCAAAAGGATTAGATGAGAATCGTTGTTGTGTGCGAAGTGAGGATGGATGAGACTGCGGTACTTCGTCATTACTACTAGCATTACTATTACTAGCAGTCTCAGAAGCACTGCTTTCTTCTTTGGATGGAGGAATTTCTTCTTCTAAACCAACCAAATTTGCCATCCGCTGATGCCAATCTGATGATTGTCCTTCTTGCGGTTGACGAAATTTTAATTCAGCGTCTAAATTTTCATAATTGGAGGAATTGTTAGACGGTTTCTTAGGGCTTGGTAGTTGAGTCATTTCTGTACTTCCATCATTTTCTTGGAACAGTTGTTATCTTTGATATCGCAAATATTAGAAATTTCTAGCCTCGCTTCGTTGAGGCGGTATATTGCTGAGTCTAGAGGATTTTGTGGATTGGGTATGCTAATTGCTTGTGTATCTAATGCTCGAATAAATATTTTTTTATTAAAAGGAATTGCTTCCCCATTTTTGTTATTATAACCTGCAAAAATCAATCGATTAGCAGCTATCTCTACTTGCCATTGACCATCAGCTATTTTCTCTGGCTGAGAAATACTGCGAACTAATAATACACTTTCTGCTCCCACGGGATTCACCAAAACATTTTTAGGAATTGCCTGACTCATCTCTGCTTGAACTTTTCGCCTAATATCACCCGTTAAAAGTTCTGAAGTTGTTTGCCAAACTGTTTGTGGTGGTTGTTTGTCTGACCAAGTAAACATCATGGTCATTGTTTCACCAACGAAACGCCGAATTGTTTCTGGATTGCGTTCTAAATTTTGTTGGGAATTTACTGTTATGGCACGACCATCAACAAGTTGCACTAAACTTTGTGGTAAATTACCACTCAGCCTTTTCAACAGAGAACTATGAAACATCAGCAACAATATGGTAAACACATGCAACCCAAATGTTGCGACAACGAATATGGAAAGAATATTAGTTTTGTTGTTTTTTGGAGTAAATAACATTATTCTGTCCTACCTATCTTGTAAAGCTGCCAGAATTGGGAAGGTCGCTACAGCGTTGTAACCGAGTTTGTGGCGAAGAATCATAAGGATTGGTTAAACATAAATCGCTGACTTCATAAATTTCTAGCTTTTGGTCACGGACACTATAAATAGCTTTTTGTACTGGAGTAATACTGTTTGCTAGGGGATGATCAAAAGAATCTACTGCGCGTACTAAAAAATCTTTATTAAAAGGAGTTAATAACTTTTTATTATCACTACGTCTCACCTGTACTATATTAGCAACCATACCAACTCGCCACCGACCAGGCGCGATTTTTTCAGGAGGATAAACCCGCTGGATAGCTAACTGCGCTGTTAACGCTTGGTTCTTGTTTTTAGAAAAAACTTCTGGCGGCGTCATATCCGCAATAAGTGCCAAGAAACCTTGACGAAAATCTTCTGAAAGTCCAAAACTTGCAACCCAACTACTTGTAGAAACTCTTTTTGTGAGATTTTGTGACGTACTAATAAGTATTCCTGCATCAGCTTTGGGGTTAGTCACGTCTTCAACCGTTGCTGCTGGAAGTCTTCCAGACCAGTCGAACATAGCAGCCATTGTCTTACTAACAAATTGGCGAATAGCTTCAGGTTCTCGTTCAAGAGTGTTGGTTTGAGGTACTATTTTACCATCAATAACTTGCACGAACGTAAGGGGCTTTCTTTGACTGACTTCGTAAATACGCAAGCCTTGAAATAATAAAAAAATGACGGTCACAAAATGCAAACCAAAAGTAAAAATAGTAAATATCGTTAAAAGATTGACTGCTGATTTTCTTTCTTGTAATAGCTTAGTCATACTTTCAGTCACCTCCGGGTTATTTTATTCTTCCTTTATTCGTCAAGAACTCAAGTTCCACAGTTTCTAGCTTAAATCGATTTTCAATTGAATGGATTACAATTTAATTTTCTTGTGAGATGGGCGTCTCGCCCGTCTTAGATTTAGGGCGGGCAAGATGCCCACCCCACAAAAACTATATTCAATTGCCTCGTTCCCAGCCTGAGGCTAGGAATGCCTACTGAGAGGCTTCCTGCCTTAAGAGCGTTACTAGCCGCTTTAAGGGCATTTCCAGGTGGAACCACCGCGCACGAGATTTTAAAAGGGTTTTAGCTTAAGTTGACACCAATGGCTTTCCGGCCCACCTCACAAAAAGTATATTCAATACTTATGAATGTAGGGTGGGCACTGCTAACAAGGCTTGAAAACAATGAAAGTCTTTATGTCCAGTGCCCACCCTACGGTTATTGAGAATGGTGCGAGATGTCAGTTAAAACGGAATTCGGCTATTACTCAGATCTTGCACCCAACAAGAGCCAGAGGCTCTAATATCTCGTTACCAGGTTGAACCTGGTAACGAGGGTTTGGAGACTTCGCCGACTCACTGTTGCAACAGGTGGAAGATCTCAGATTAGACTCCTTGCAAAAGTATGATATAGAGATAGACATAACAACAGATGAACACAGATTAACATAGATAAGTTATCTGTGTGCATCTGTGTCCATCTGTGGTTTTATTTTCATAAATTTGACTTTTACAAGAAATTTATTAGCCCTACAATTTCTTCCAAAGTTTGTCCATAAGGTACTTCCAAAAAATAAATTATTCAATATGAGTGGGGTGGGCATCCTGCCCGCCCTGTTTATAGGACGGGCTAGAAGCCCATCCCACAAGAAAAAATTGCATACTTTTTAATTTGGAAATCCCTAAAATGAAATCGCCCTACAATTCACCTCCTGACATTTTAAACTTTTGTACAGACATCTAAACTCTTTCCTGCACCCACACAGCAGTATTGCTGATAGCATTAAAAACTGCAAATCCTCCCGCAGCAGCTAAACCTAAAGACATAATCGGTGCTAAAATTCCTAACAGAATCATAAACCACATTAAATCTGGATCAGCATCAAGATTTTGCGCTGGACCATTCACAATCACAGCCGCTGATACCGCAGCAACAATATTAAAAGAAATCTTGGCAATACCAATAGCCAACAATCCAGTCAGCCACGCAAAAATCGGTTTACCAGCCACAGGGAGCAAATATCCTCCAACAGCTAAAGGTCCTAAAGCTGCTATCAGTAGCATTGTCACTTCTATTAAATTTTGAAAAGCCGATTGTAAAGAAACTAAAATATTTTTGATAATAGTTTGGGTTGTGGAACCCAGCAAAGAATTAAAAGCTAATTCCGCTGAATTACCATTAAAAGCCAGTATCTCATTGACTTTGAGATCAAGTCTGTCTATCCAAGGTTGTCCACCGTAAGAACCTCTGTATTGCCCCAAGAGAACATCAACTTTTTCCTTTGCTTTAGTGAAACAATCAAGCTGTTGTTGACCAATGAGGGACTGACAAGGACGCAGTAAACCACCAACAACATCTTCAGCAATACTCATATTCAGTGCTTGCTGATAAGTTTGATTGACATCGGCTGCTTCTACAACTTGCTGATTGATTGTGTTGACAAAATCTCGTAATCCCAAAGTTAAATTAGATAGTACAGTGCCGTTACCAGGATTAGCTAATAACAACACGACTACGAAGGGCCAAATTAAAGCAGAGATGGGACGAGAATATTCATTATCAAGCACATCTTTTAGCCACTGCGCCATGAAAAAAAGCAAGGTTCCTACCGCAAAGAAAATACCCAGGTTTGTAAGCGCACCGTATAAATTAGTGTTAGTGTTAGTTTGCAACAAATCAATCCACTGCTGATCCCAACCATCAGCAATGCTTTGTGCAGTCTGGACACCATTCGTTAAAACATCATTGGTGCCATTGGTGCCAATTTGAGCAAAAATATTGAAACCAGAAAACCACATTTTTCTACCATTAATTTATCTTGATTACTTTTCTGGCTTAGCACAGGAGGAGGACTATTTTCTGAGTCAGGAGGATTATTTTCCGAGTCAGGAGGGGTGCTTTCCAAAGAAGGAGCGGCACTGCCTTTTCTAAACAAATCTGTTTGAGAAGTCACTCGCAAAAGTCGTGCGACTTCTGCCGCAGCCTCTACTCTTCTGGCACGGTTGGAATCTTCATTCTGCTGAGAAATGTTTGCCAAATTCAAGTTGGTATACTGCAAATCATTTTGTGATTGGATGCTTCTCCCTAGCATTTCTGCCATTATCTTGGATTGGTCTTTTTGAATTTCTATACTTTGAAGTTGTAATTCTGCTAATCCTTGTATTGCTCTAACTTGGCTATTCATAGGATCATTGCCCTGAAAAGTAGGGATATTGAAGCGTTGTATCTCCACGTTTTTCCTTTGTGCTTCTTGGTAAGATTTCTCGGCATTCCTGACAATATTCTGAGTCGCTTCCAACTTATTTTTTAAACGAACTTGTCCATCTGCGCCTAAAAGAGTGTCAGCAGAACCACGGATAATATAACGGTTAACTTCATTACTAACAATCGAGCCATATATTGCCGGATTCGTTTCAAACTTATCTGAAATCGAATATTGAAATATCTGATTGCGGATAGATTCAGGTGCAGAAACAGGGTTGGGAAGATCAAGGCTCCCTGAAGAATCTGTGATACCTAATTGTATCTGCACCTCAAGAGGCTGAAAAGTTTTAACACTATTGTTATAATTTGTCAGATAATCTCTTAAATTAGCCGCATAAGAGTCAAAATCATTCTTAATTTGTCCCAGATCTCCTGTTCCCAACACTTCTTCCAATTGTTGTGCTATGGCTGGCAAGGTTCCTAAAAATGCCACAGCAAAAAGAGAAGTCATGATGATTTGAGCTTTGCCAAATTTACGCATAATATCAGCTTCGGTTGATGACTTGCTATTTCCTCGGAACCCCACCCCGCCTACGGCACCCCTCCCCGCAAGCGGGGAGGGGACGTTCTTCCCTCGTTCCCAGCCTCAGGCTGGGAATGCCTAGTGGAAGGCTCTGCCTGCCTTAAAAGCGTTACTAGCCGCTTCAAGGGCATTTCCAGGTACAACCTGGAAACGAGATTTTAGAAGGGTTTGCCTCGTTCCCAGCCTCAGGCTGGGAATGCTTACGGGAGGCTCTGCCTCCCTTAACAGCGTTACTAGCCGCCCCCACCGCATTTCCAGGTTCTACCTGGAAACGAGATTATTAATTTACGAGGCTTGAAAATCCCATTTTTACATGCCTCCTCCCTTTCCTTATAGGAGAGGGAGGCTGGGAGGGAGAGGTTAGAGGTGGGGTCTTGGTATATTATTATCAATCTCTCTAAAAGAATTTTGATAATTTTTTTGGAATTTTACCCCCTTGCTTTAATGCCCACGAATTGAGCCTATCAATTGACGTGCAAAATGAGCAACTGCCTCAAATTTATCGCCATATTCCTGCATTGCTTGATTACGTGCAGCTTGTTCATCAGGGTTGTTCGCAACAACTGCCAATTGTTCATAACCTGGATAGTAACGGCAATAAGTAAAAACGCCGTTGTCATCAAGCAGCCATTGGCTGTAGATATCTTCTTTACGCGGGAAAAAGCTTTCTGATGCGTTGCGAGCGATAATTTCGCGGGGATATTTCAAGATTTCTACGAAACTATCAACCGCAACCGGTTGAATGCGCCCGATTAATCTTGTTGATAGGTTTTGCAGAATTTTAGATGAGGCTCTGGATTTGGCAATGGTATCGGGGTCTTGGGCTGATAAGATAACTCTTACACCTGCTTTCGCTCCGTTCGCGCAAAGTCTACCCACCAAATCAGAAATTTGGTCGAATTCAAACAGAATTGGTGCTTCATCGATAAAGAATATCGAAGCCGGACTACTCAAAGCACGTCGCAGTGCTGCGGAATAAGCACTCAAGGACAGCAGCGCCGCATCTTCGCTATCTGACAAGTTTCTCAGTGCAAAAACCAATAGTTGAGCGTCAGTTGGAAAGCTCGAAGGTGCAGAAACGGCTTGTCCTACTCGGCTTTCCAGCCAGAAGCGCAAACGCAGATTTATAATTTCGAGTGCATCATCAATTCTGTCACCTGCGCTATACAAGTTCAGCTGCTCTCGCGAACAGAAGTGCAGAAAATCTCTTAAAGTCGGGGTTTTTTGCCACGCTTGGGTACCAAATCCTCCTTCTATAGCTGCTTTGTATCGCTTTTGAATCCCCTCGTCAGCAAAGAAGGCATTCAAAGCCAAGTTGACAACAGAACGCACGGTTTGCGTCAGCAGTTGATTGCCGCTTGAGGAACCGAGTACCATTGTCATCAAGGCAGACTCCAGAAATGCCACGTAATCTTGCAAGCGTTCGCGCTGTTCTTCGTAACTTAAAGAACGCAAGTCTGGCTGTTCAAATAAGTTATTTGATTGTTTGGAGATATCAAAATAAGCTCCTTTATCCCCAACAAAAGCCGTATAGTCGGTGAAAGTAGAAGTACCATCGGGTTTAGGGAAATCTAGCGCGACTACTGGCATATTATGTGCCAAAGCCTGGGTTAAAATCCCTGATACCAACACTGATTTACCAGCTCGAGTTGTGGCAAACAACGCGAGATTCTTGTGCTGGTTAAATAAATCTAAATGTATTGGTGTCCCGCCTTCGTCAGCGATGAGTTCAAAGCCTCTCTTATCGCCTGCTCTAGTTGTCACCAAAGGTATCAATCCCCACACTTCATTTGTGAGATACAATTGACGACGGTTAAAGGGTTTCGCTAACAAAACGTCCCAAACAATTGGCAGAGTTTGCAACCAAATTTTCCAAGCATATTCCGTTTCTCTAATAACTTGTGCCGGACGTTGAAAACAGTTTTCTATATACCTGCATGCTTCGTCTAATTTTTCCAAGCTTTGACGATGCACCAAAATAGCCGTTGCCGTATTAATTGGCAACGCACCTTCATAAATTTGTTCTTGCGCTGCGACAGATTTCCTCAATTTTAATTGGGCGGCAACATCAATAGTATTCCCTTTTTCTTGTGCTACCTTTGTTGTCACATTCGACTGCTTAAGTACCCGCTGTAACGTCGTTTTCACTATCGCCGGATTCGCCGCCGTCAACTGACAAAAAATTTCCGTATCCACAATTGCATCCCTGGCAAGAAGTTCCCACAGATAACGCAGTTGTGAGGTTTTATTCTGCCAACCTCCCGGTTTTTCTAGAAATGTCATCACGCCAACATAGCGATTTTTCAAATTCACCCATTGACGATCAGCAACAGGTACGTTTGACTCCATCAATAATGTCGTGCTGTGGATATTTTCTAGCAGTAGCTTACAACTCGATAAGTCTGAATAAATTTTTTCGTGCAGTCCATTTTCATCGAAAACAAGTAACTGGGGAATCTCTATTGCTTCAGTCTGGTTAAATCGTCCCCAAACTTCTTGCCACAGTTCTGTAGCTGTCAATGCTTTGATATCTAAACCCCATTTGTTAGATAAAATTTGTTCCCAGCGCCGAAATCCCTCAGTATAAGCATTAGAAATAATAGTTTCTAGTCGCTGATTTCCCCTTTCTGCTGTTTCTCCCTTAAATTCATGCCACCAAGATTCTGCTTTTGCTAAGAATTTCTCAATCCAATCATCAGCCCCTTTCGCATCTGGTTCTACTGTATAAGTCACGTACACGCGCAGAAATTTCGGTTTACGGATACCAGCGCGAGTCAGCTGTTGTATTCTGGCTCTCTCAGACGTGAGCAAATATTGTATGCTGGGCGATGAGGTTTTTTGTACAAGCGATGCAAGTTCGTGTTGACGCTTTGTATCTGAAGAAAAAGACCCCAAATGAAAAGTCACTCTCTCCTCGCCGGGAAGGTCTTTTAAACCAGCTTCTATATTGTTACAAATTGTATCTATTTGCTCGCTTCTTAAAGTCGTATGAATGCCTTTGCAGTCAAATCCAAAAACAAAGCAAAACCTATCTCTTTGACCCCCTTTTGTCAAAATATATGCACCAACATCCCTGCCATCAACTGCAACACGCAGCATTGTGGCAAGATTGAGAGCATCTTCAAAAGGTGTTAACCTATTTACTTGACCTGCGATGCCTACGCTTTGTTTTCCTATTTTGTCTTTCATACCGAAACTCTAAAAAGCTTTTATAACGAGCAGTGCCTCTTGTCCAGGTCGGAACACCCATAAACTTGCTCAAAAATCGCCAACTTCTGCCGCCACTTAATATCCACCAAGTTGCCATTCCCCAGCCAGCAATTAAAATTGTCCACAACCATTTCTGCCATTCATCGGCAAAGAAACTTCCAAAGAAACCATTCACAATGAAGTAGGACGTTAGGGCAATGATTGCCCAAGGAAAGATTTGATCAGCAGGAATTGGTCCTAAGGAAGGTTGGGCTCCCAGTATTTGATTGACGGGTCGAAATTCTTTGTCTCGGTCTTCAGCCATATGAATTCTCCGACTTAGCCAATGATAAAAGATGTCAACACATCAGCGATGGTAACAGCAATGACTACTAACAAGGGTGTTCTGGCGACGACTTGCCAATCTTCATCTTTACGAACCGCGTTAATAACACCGATCAAGGCAACAGCGATATAGAGTAAGTAAAGCGCTCGTAGAACGTTAAACACCAAACTTATTGCGGCAGTAGAGGCAGCCCCTTGTTGCGAACCCTGAGTCAATGTGTTTTTGAAAAAGTTTTCTGCTTTGCCGAAAAATTGAGCTGCTGCTGGATCGCTAAAGTAGTCTAGCCAAAATAAACTGAGAATTGCTGATAATGCCAGAGTTTGCAATAAAATCAGCCACTGTTTCGGTAAACCTATCTGTTGTCCTATTCGCCCAATAACTGCTACAGTTATGCTTCCCACAACCAAGCAAAATAGCAGAGTGGGACTTTTCCAACAAATAACTGTTAAGAAAACAGCACAAGTCAGCAAAAAGAACACAGATGCCAACAAATCAGTGAACAGGTCTTTTACTCGATACAGTGCTTCCCTAGATGTAGATTTCACAGGCATGGACTAACTTTCCTAACTTTCCTAAGTTTCCTAAGTTCTTTTAAGAGAAACAACTTGCGCTCTTTCACTGCTATAACTCTTTAGATAATGTATCATTTAACTCCAGGATACTTTTGCCTTGCCACGATTGACTATCACACCCTTGCTAGTGTATAATATTATACAATTATTATTAAAAATAGGAAGAACCAATGGATAATATAACACACCTAAGAATAATTGTGTGTTGATGAATACGATTTTTGTTTTTCAATCTTACATGAAATAATAAACAAAATATAGGTATGTAGCATAAGCTAGGGAACGATTTTCATCAATTCACTTTTCATTTTATCAAAAATGACTCTTTTTGTTAAAAAGCATACAAAAATACTGTTATTAATTCTTAGATTACCTTGTCTTAACTTAAACGTTATAAGTAGGTCATAAAAATAAAGTTAACTTGTTAGGTTCGCCATTAGTCTTGGACGCGAGTTTCAGGCGTTTTTACATTTCTTAGCCTAGTTCTGTTTATTTCTACTTATCTATTTACATTTTCATCTTTCTCTGTATTGTACGAATTTTGCTTAAAGGGTTTTTAAGGCAGAACTCGTGTTTACAGCAATTCTCTTTTCATTTTATAAGTGGGAAAAATTTAATCATTGCCTAGAGTTTTGTGGAAAAATTTTAGGGCTTGTTTGTACTTTGTTTGTCTCATAGGACAACTTACAATACGGTTCGGTTAGCTTGTTTATCGCGCTGGGATCTTCCTAACCCCCGATGAATTGGGGGGCTATTTTCCTTCTTTACCCCCTGTTTTAAGGCAATACGGTTCAGTTAGAGCTAAAAACCTGATTTTGCATACATTAGATCTCTTGCATCTCTTTGATTCCATCTGTGTCCCATGAGTGCCCATTTGTGGTTAATTATTCTTTTTTTTGGAATGAATCCAAGAAATCTATTGCGTTGAGGAACCAAACCCAACCGCGGCTTTGTTAGGTAGAGCGATCGCTCTACCCAAGCTACAATTATCCTTAACTGAACCGTATTGCTTTTTAAGGCAGGGCTGTTTCATTCCCTTGAGCATCACTCGGTTTTTGCACCCTAATCTATAAGACAGCAGAGGACATCTGTGGCACAAGAAAATTAGAATTAAGTAGTCGTCAACAGTAGATGTAATTCATCACGTCTACATAACAGGGGGCTATGGTATGCAACAGGTTACCCAACGCAGGCTTTTATCAGCGTTATGTCACGGAGCAATCTTTTTTAGCTCGACAATTGTCTCTATTGGCATACCCATTGCAATTATGTTGACTACCAACGACTCAGTTGTCAAAGCAAATGCCAAAGAATCGCTTAATTTCCACATAAATCTTTACATTTATGCAATTGTATTTGCATTGCTGATTCTTGTGGCGATTGGTATTCCACTGCTGGCTATATTGGCAATTGTGAGTTTTTTAATGCCACTTCTTGCCATTCTTCACGTTCTTGATGATCCTAACGTGCCGTACCGCTACCCGTTTATTTTCCGCGTGGTGTAGTGGAGAAGCTAAAATACATAATTTTTCCTTTCATCATTGCTCTGGTAATTCCCCAAATTGCTCTCGATAACGAGCTAGCATCGATTCGAGTTGGGTAGCACGTTGGCGTTCTTGTTCTGCTTGTTTCTCTGCTTCTCTAAGCGCCTCAACTAACTCATCAGGAACTAACAATTTCTGTCCATTATCTAAGCGGTAAAAGCCAATCAATTTTCCTTCCACTGCTAAACGTAGTTGCAAGAATTCGCTTTGATTATCGGTGATGGCTACATAACTATCTCCCCGCAATCGATACCCCTGCAACTTCTGTTCAATCCACTCTCCCTTGGGGTCAAATAACCAATATTCCTGTACTTCTAATGCTTCGTACAGGTTTTTCTTAGTGTTTTTGTCCTCGTCCTGAGTACTTTTTGATGTCATTTCAAAAATGACCTTTGGAACTTGTTTTTCTTCCCAAATTTTGTAATTGTCTCGTCCCCCTGGTTCTACGTCATAAATAATCATTACATCAGGAGCAACACGCAATTTTGGAAACCCTTCGGCATAATACAAAAATTGGTTTGCTAAAACTGTAGCTCGACTACCAAGTAGGTATTGTCTGAGGACTTCTAGGGTAGTTAATATGGCGTAGAGATGGTCGTATGTTTCTGCCACAGGCTCTCCATCGCTGCTCGGGTAAACAATTCCAGATTTGGAGGGGGTAGGGACAACAGCGGTCATAGTTGCACTTCCTCAGTGTTATTTTCCTATTTTAGGAAGAAGAACTCAGAACTCAGAACCCAGAAATCAGAAGAGTATAAGAATTTTAAAGATTGCTCAAGGGTTTGATTTAGTTTTTTTCATGACTTTTTTAGGAAATAAATGCGCTCAGATGGTGTGATGAATGCACCTGTCGCAGCTGAGTTTTTAAGTTTTATGGAAAAATTGATTAAGCCTATATTAACTATACCTTTGCTAAAAATTAATGTTTGAATGGTAAGTTAAACTCGGCAAAGGAACAGTTGATACCTTCGAGTGGCAAACAAATCTGATAGTTTCGGTACTTTCGACGGTAGGCATAAATATGCTCAATACAACTATAACAAAGTAGCTTAGCTGTGGTATTGAATTGCAAGTGCAAGGTTTAGTTATTTGCGTAACACTACATAATTCAAGCTTGAGTTGTGCTATTAGGTATGAGTTATCAAGTTTACCAAATATCACCCTGCCTTTTTTGTGTCGCCTGTTCCTCTGCCTTGATTTGTTAGTTAGTCAGGGAGTAACGATGTTAGACTACCAGAATTTTGAGCGGTTTTTGTACAGTCGAATCAAGCGACGCAACCTAATTATTGGAGCAGGAGCATTGACTGGTCTTTTGGTCGCCAGCCAATTCCAGCAACGAGCGATCGCCCAAGTTCCATTCTCCAGTTATCCTTTTACGCTCGGTGTGGCGTCGGGTGAACCGTATCCAACGAGTGTGGTACTCTGGACGCGTCTGGCTCCCGAACCTTTGAATGGGGGTGGGATGCCAGCTGTCAATGTGCCAATTCGCTGGGAGGTGGCAACTGATCCCAATCTGAACAATATAGTAGCAAAAGGCACCGAGATTGCAATTCCAGAATTAGGTCACTCGGTTCGAGTTGTTGTAAATGGGTTGAAGCCCGACACATGGTACTGGTATCGTTTCACATCAGGCACGGAAGAAAGCCCGATTGGTCGGACTCGTACGGCTCCTCAACCAAATAGCGACTTGAGTAAATTTGCCTTTGCATTTGTCTCCTGCCAGCACTATGAGCAAGGGTACTACACGGCATACAAATACTTGGCGCAGGAAGATATCAGCCTGGTGGTGCATACAGGTGACTACATCTATGAGGGAGGAATCACAGCAGGTCGTGTCAGACAGCACAATGGTCCTGAAATTCTCACTCTGGAAGATTATCGTAACCGTCACGCCCTCTACAAGACTGATCCCAATCTGCAAGCAACTCATGCGGCGTTCCCTTGGATTGTCACTTGGGATGACCACGAGGTGGAAAACAACTACGCTGGTGCTATCTCGGAAGTTGATAATGAACCGGATCAAGACCCCCAAGTCTTTCTACAGCGGCGGGCAGTTGCTTATCAGGCTTACTACGAGCATATGCCGCTACGACCCTTCTCCAAGCCCGAAGGACCGGATATGCAACTTTTCCGTCGGCTTTCCTTTGGGAACTTGGCAACCTTCCATGTGCTAGATACACGCCAGTATCGCACGGATCAGCCTTGTGGAGATGGCACTAAGGAACGCTGCCCAGAGAATTTTGACCCAGAAGCAACAATTACTGGTAAGCGTCAAGAAGAATGGCTGTACCAAGGTCTAGATCGCTCCAAGGCTCGTTGGAATGTTCTTGCACAACAGGTTCCTGTTGCACAGAGAGACTTGACACCAGGGGAAGGTGCAACTTTCAGCATGGATAAGTGGGATGGGTATTTGGCTTCGCGCGATCGCCTACTGGGTTTCTTGGAACAACGCAAACCTTCTAATCCCGTCGTTTTGACAGGCGATGTGCATTCCAACTGGGCAATGGACCTCAAGGCTGACTTCAATAAACCAGAATCCGCTACAGTTGGCAGTGAATTCGTTTGTACCTCAATTACCTCAGGTGGAGATGGGGCAGATACGAGTCCCACAGTTGAAGCCTACTTGCCAGACAACCCACACATTAAGTTTTACAACGGTCAACGCGGATATGTCCGTTGTGTGATAACTCCCGCAAGTTGGCAAACAGACTATTTAGTCTTGTCAGACGTGACAACCGAATCTGGCACAATTAGTAACCGTGCTTCATTTGTGGTTGAAAACGGTCGTCCAGGAATACAGAAAGTCTAGAAGAATTGCTGCTTTTTGTTGGGATCTGCCGCTATCACATCTCGAAGGGATATGATAGCGGCTTTCTTTCTTGCAAAATATTGGCAAATTGGCAACCTATTTATTGCAACTGGTGCGATATCTAAATATACCTAATTTGAATAGGTAATCTAAGCTTCAAGCTATAAAAAATTTATTTTTGAAAATCGCAGGAGATTAAGTATGTCCCGGGTGCTGAATCGTCGTCGATTCCTTCAGGGTTCGCTTGCGGCTGCGGCGAGCGTAGGTGTGTCTGCCGTTCGTGCTTCCGCTGTTCGTACTAAGGAAGATTATGTTGAGGCAATAGTTATCGGCAGCGGTTTTGGTGGAGCAGTCGCATCACTGCGCCTTGGTCAGGCAAGAATTGAGACAATCGTATTGGAGCGAGGGCGACGATGGCAAATCACCGACGCTGGTGACACTTTCAGCACATACCAGCAACCAGATGGCCGCTCTACCTGGCTTAGCCCTAGTACAATTGTATTCAACAAGGTTCCTATTGACATCTATACTGGCGTCCTTGATGTCAAGATAGGCGATGGCATCATTGCCTATCGGGGAGCAGGCGTCGGGGGAGGTTCGCTTGTCTACAACGGTGTCACCTATCAGCCGACTCGAGAACTTTTCTACCAAGTCTTCCCACGCACCATCAACTATGAGCAACTCGATTCTGTCTATTACCCACGGGTGCGTTCCATCCTCAACCCTTCTCCAATCCCGGACGACATTTTACAAACGAACTACTACTTGTCAAGCCGCATCTTCTTAGAGCAAGCAGCCAAGGCTGGTCTCAAAGCTCGCAAGCTTGACATCGCTGTTGATTGGGACATCGTGCGTCAGGAAATCCTAGGTCAGAAGGTTCCTTCCGCCATCACAGGTCAAGTCTATTACGGTATCAACAGTGGGGCGAAAAACAGTTTAGACCGCAACTACCTGAGCATGGCAGAAGCGACTGGAAAAGTCGAAATCCGACCCTTGCATGTGGTCACTTCTATAGAGGAATTCGAGAAAGAGCGTTTCCGAATCACCTGCAATCAAATCAACGAGCAAGGGGAAGTGCTTGCCCAAAAGTCTTTTGTTTGTCGCTATCTGTTTTTGGCAGCTGGTTCGATTGGAACCACTGAATTGTTGCTGCGTGCCAAGGCAAATGGCACATTGCGCCGCCTCAACAATCAGGTAGGGAAGTTTTGGGGGACTAATGGCGATGCGGTCAGCGCTGTCATCACCAATGGTCCGACTAATCCTACGCAGGGTGGTCCAGCAGCAACAGTGATTGAGCATTTCGACAATCCAATTGCCCCGGTGGTCACTGAGCAACTCCCCTTTCCGATTGTTCCAGAAGCTGTCATTACTTCTGTTGGTCAGGCAATTGCTAAACCAGAAGGGTATCTCACATACAATGCTTCTACGCAGTCAGCTGATCTTTTTTGGCCCAGCGACTCAGCTAATAATCAGAAAAATACTCAGGCTCTGCAGTATACCTACCAACTGCTCAATCAAGCCAATGGTACAACTTTGACTCAACCGCTTGACTTTAGTGCCACAGCTCACCCTCTTGGCGGTGCAACAATTGATGCGGTGTGCAACACTTACGGGCAGGTCTACGGCTATCGTAACTTGTTTGTTGTGGATGGTGCTCTGATCCCAGGCTCGACAGCCTGCACTAATCCCTCGTTCACCATCGCTGCTTTAGCGGAACGGAGCATGGAGCGCTTTCTCAACCGGAGTGCTTGAGATCAAAAAATACAGCAGAATTCAGGAGTCAGGAGTCAGAAGTCAGAAGTAAAATTCGCTCTATATCTGGCTCTTGAGTTAAAAAGGTGTACCTCATTAACTTACAAACCGCTGTATAAGTTTCAAAAGGTCGTGGCGGCGAAGTTTCGAGTTTTGAGTTATTTTGTAGTTTATGAATACTGCCACTCGCCTACAAATACTCTTAGCCGATTCCCCTATCGGCACTGTATTACCTGCGATCGCTCAAATGAACCTTCCTCACTGGTGGTTAGCAGGTGGTGCTGTACGAAATACTGTTTGGAGAAAGATCTTTGGCGATTGCGCTGAGCGCAGCGCCCTTACGGGCGATCGCTGTCAATTAATCATCAAAGATTTTGACATTGCATTTTTTGATGCCGAGGGAGACCGTTCCCAAGAATTAGCAGCCAAGACAAGCCTGAGTGAACAATTTCCTCATTACCTATTCGATGTCAAAAATCAAGCGAGTTTTGCTCGTTGGCGTTCTGGTCGCAGAACATACACCAGTACAGAGGATGGCATTACAGACTGGTTGCACACCGCTACTGCTGTGGGTGTGAGGCTGGATGCACAAGGGGAATGGCAATTTTTCACCCCTTATGGCTTGGATGATTTATTTGCTGGCATTATTCGACCCACACCAGCACATACCAATAACCCAGATGCAGAACGCAAGGCGGCTGAGTTTTTGCAAAAATGTCCTTGCTTACAGCGCTTATTCTTATAATTAGACCACAAATCGTAGGGTGGGCATAGCCCGTAAAAACCCGGTGTACATTTGAGATATTGGTGAGCAATGCCCACCTTACAAAAAACCGGTGTAACGCTGGCATAAGTCAATACGCTTGGTGATAAGGCAAGATCCCCCCTAACCCCCCTTACTTAAAAAGGGGGGGAATGTAGCCCCCTTTTTAAGGGGGTTGGGGGATCTTTAAGGATTAAGACCACTAACACCAACCGTATTGTGGCATAAGTGGTTTTTGTTGATGCAAGCGTTAGCAACTTAGGAAAAAACTATCTATCCCGCAAGCGGCGTCACCCAGGCAATGTAAAGACGCGCCATGGCGCGTCTCTACACCAAATATCAGTAAAAAACCTGAATTCAAGCGTATTACCCTATACTGATAGAAAGCAGCTTAATTCGCCGCAGGTTGTGCTTCTTGATAAATGATTTCCTGAAACTGAATCACATCTTTATGTGGATCAGCGTGAAAGACCTTAACTAACAGCTGTTCGCCCAACTTCACAGAACGTTTAAATAACATTGGCAACTGTAAGCCCAAATCTTCTAGCAAGATAAGAGCTAAGCCACTGTCTTCTCTCAACCACATCAGCACTGTTGCTTCCCAAATTTCCTCAGGATGACGGCGCAGATACTCTAAAGCCCAATATCTATTCGTTTGCCGTTCTACCATCGTCACTTCTTGGGTGATTGAAGAGACGGTCATCATGACTTCTTTCAATTGTTCTGCGGAAAAGGGCAGAATTTCACCGCGTAGATGAGCTTTCAGTTGAAAGTGAGTGAGCAAATCACTATAGCGACGGATGGGGGATGTGGCTTGGGTGTAAGTCTCTAAACCTAAACCAGCATGACGCACGGGGGTGATGCTCATTTCGCTTTTGGGCATACAACGCCGCATAGCACAGGCGCGAACGAATCCTGCTGGCAGCTGTAATAGTTCCTGCTCAGGAGGTAATTCCGGCTGTGGCTGACCGCGAAAGGGTAAGGGAATGTTATGCTTTTGACCGTAACGAGCAGCAACTTCACCGGCAACAATCATCATCTCGGCTACCAATTGCCGTGCTGTGGAGTCTTCTAAGACTTCAATACTAATATCGTCGCCTTTGACTTTGATCATTGCCTCCGGCATATTGATACTGATTGCTCCTTGGGCATACCGCCAAGTTTTCCGTCTTCGTGCCCAATTGGCGATCGCCGCAATTTCTGATTCCGTCTGCAACCCCAAATCCAACATTTCATCGACATCTTCGTAGGTTAGGCGATACGTTGGTTTAATCAAACTTGGATGAATGCTATAATCTGCTACTGCTCCAGTGTCATCTAAAACAATCCCAAAACTCAGAGCACAACATACCTTTCCCTGCACCAGACTCATTGGTCCTGTTGCTAGAACCTCAGGGAACATAGGAACCATACCTGTGGGCAAATAAACTGTACTGCCTCGCTTACGAGCGTCTAAATCTAACTCGTCTTCTGGCATCAACCAGCGCGTAGGATCAGCAATATGCACCCACAACCGCTCTGTGCCATCGGGAAGTAATTCCCAACTTAGACCATCATCTATCTCGGTAGTACTTTCATCATCGATTGTATACACCTTCAGATGGGTCAGATCCAAGCGGTTGACATCTTGATCGGGCGGATGTGATTCCAATCGCTGTTGCGCCACTTCTAATACCTTGCTAGCAAATTGTACGGGAATTGACGAACGACGCACAAATAAGTTCTCATGCGGACTCCACCACCCCAAGTCTACTAACAATTGAAAGGATCCTTGGGGGGTTGCGGGGCGTCCCAGCATATTCATCGTTTCCAAGACTAACGCTGGGGGAGGATAGGCGCGAGCGAGAGAGTCATAGTTTAACCCCACACGTATAATATCAGCAAGTAGCGCCGCATATTTTTCCAGGGCTTCCAAGCGGTGGCGGTCGTGGCGTTGCCACTCTACTGGTTCACCCCTGAGCGCTTGTTCTACTCTAGCGAGAAATTCTTGCTGTCCCTTAGCTTTTAGCGCCTCTATCTCAAGCTGGTGTTTGCGTTCCGCTACTTGAGATGCACTCCGTGGCTCGTAAGCCTCTCCCTTCTGCTTAAAGTAAATTTTATCGTCTGATAACAAGTAATACGCTGCGTAGCGATGAGGTGCTTCTGATTCTGAAAACAGGAGATTTGCCATTTCGGCTGGCGTCACTGTTTCCCCGCCTTCTACCAGTAATTCCCAAGCCACCTCTAAACTGGAGGGGTCTAAATAAGGCTTTACCTCCTCCAGAAACTCCGGGATCTGCGAAGGCTTGTAGGCTTCCCCGGTCACTGCGTAGCTGATTTGCCGAGGTGCGAGACTGTGGGCTTGACCCCGTTCATCTACCACAAACATACGCGCTTTGCCGTCTGGACGGTCTACTACACCCAAACGGCGATCGCTACCAAGTCGAAATTCAACTAGCGTCCCCTTCTCCACAAGCCTTGCAATTATTGATATGCGTGAATTTTGATTTTTGATTTTGCTGTTGAGTTACGAGTTAGGAGTAAATAACTCATCACTCTTAACTCATCACTCTTAACTATTATTAGCCTTCGGCATTGATAAACGGCAACAAAGCCACAAGCCGAGCGCGTTTAATTGCTAATGTCAAATCTCGCTGTTGCTGAGATGTCAGCCCAGTAATGCGCCGAGGTAGTATCTTACCCCGCTCGGTGACAAACTTACGCAACAAATCTACATCTTTGTAATCAATTGGTTCTCCCGGCTTAATCGGGGATAGACGACGACGGTAATAGCTCATTGTTACTTAATTTCCTTGTGAACGGTATGTCTGTTGCAGTGAGGGCAGAACTTTTTCAGTTCTAGTCTGTTGGTTGTGTTCCGACGATTCTTCGTACTTGTATAACGCGAAACACCGGGAGAGCGCTTGTCTACGTTAGTCCGACACTCAGTACACTCCAGTGTCACTATTATGCGGACACCTTTACTCTTAGCCATAATCTTACAAAAATCGGATGAAGAGAATTAACACAAATACCTATTATCTCATATTAATGCGTGCTTTTTCAACTAATTTTTTAATTTTAATGTCTAGCGAATAGCCACGACGCGACGAAACGACCATAGTCTTGACGTAGCGGTCATGCAAAGCTTGCCGCAGTTGGGTATCAGAGAAAGCTGCACCACAGTCAATTGCTAAGGGAATCAATAGCAGTATAGCAGTGGGATTACGTATGATGTTACTCAGGGCGATGGAAACGAGAAGCGCCCCAAGCCCAATTATTCCTTCTCGCTTCAAAAGAGATTGCAAATCAGGAAGTTTGCCCGCCTCGACTTCCAGCACCTTGATATCAACAGCATAACGCCCTAAACTCTGCCCTTGATTGTTATAAGGCACAATGACCCGCAAAATCACCCAAAAAATTGCGAAGACCAGTATCTGAACAACTTGGACACCGATTTGGGAACTTCCCAATAGGGAACTTACTATCCACACACAAAGGAAATCAATCCCTAATGCGATACCTCTGCGCCCAAACTCAACTTTAGGATAGTGTTTCGGGGTAACTCGTTCAATCGACATAATAAAATACGTATTTTATATAGATTTTGGAAGCTAGTTTTGTTTTCCCTCTACCTTAATTTAAATTGAATTGGGGATTGGGGATTAGGGATTAGGGATAGTCAACAGTGAACAGTGAACAGTGAACAGTACCAGCATGGTACTTGATAACTGAAAACTGGTAACTGATAACTGATAACTGTCGCCAGTCCCCAGTTCCCAGTCCCCAGTCCCCAGAGACTTTTTTATTCTAAGTTCTGACAACTGTGTTCTCTCGTTCTTTCTTGGTAAATTTTAGTAACTTTCAACAAGTTCCAAAGACTGTGCATGGTGATGATTCAAGGGGAGTTTCACTGTAAATGTTGTCCCTACTCCCACTTGGCTTTGTAAGTAGATCTGACCTTGATGCAAATCTACACACTTTTTGACTATCGACAGCCCTAGTCCCGTTCCTGGAATACTACCCACATTGCTGGCGCGATGGAAAGTTTCAAACAAACGTTGTTGGTCTTGCAATGGAATACCAATCCCAGAATCTTGGATTTGGAAAGTGGCGGTATCATCTTGACATAAGACGTTAAATACAATTTTACCGCCTTGAGGAGAATACTTGATGGCGTTGGAAAGTAAGTTAGTCAAAATGTAACGCAGCAGGTTTTCATCCACTTCAACTGAGGTCTGTTCCCCTTGAAAGCTAAAGATAATTTGGTGTTTACCATTAGCAGCCAGTTGCAAAGTTTGTGTGAGTTCGCTGCAGAAATCTTCTAAATCTAGCGGTGTCGGTTCATATTGTAGTTTGCCTGCATCACTTCTACCTAAAAATAAAATTTGATCTAATAATTGCAGCATCTGACGAATGGCAGTTTGAATTTTGCCAAAGTATTGACTTTTTTGCTGGTCACTCAGCTGATGGTTGTATGATTCGAGCAGTTCTACTGCTGTCCGAATCACAGTCATCGGATTGCGGAACTCATGAGAAACCATCGAAACAAAGTTAGATTTCATTTCGTTGAGTTCTCGTTCCTGTACCCATGCGTTGACAAGTTCTGCTTCAGCGCGTTTGCTCTCGCTAATATCCCGACCTTCGACAATCAGCAGCACTGCTTTCCCTGTTTCGTCTTTTAATGGTTTGACGGAAAAGTCAATCCACACCATCACATTATTTTCGCTGGGTAAGAGCAATTCATGGCGGACAAATTCACCATCAGCAGCTTTGGCAATAATACTTTTCAACCACTCCTGATTTGCACAAGAGAAATTCCAGCTTTCAAGTTCCCACAACGGTTTGCCAACACAATCTTGTTGTTGACTACCCCATAACTTAAGGGCAGGTTGGTTAATTTCTAGAATAATTCCCTCAAGAGTTAACAGCGCCATCGATTGGAACGTCTGTTCAAAAACTGCCCGCAAACGATGCTCACTTTCTTTGAGTTGCTTAAGAATTTGTCCGCGATCAATAGCATAGCGAATAGTACGCCGTAGTAAGTTGGGCGTGATTTGTCCCTTGATCAGATAATCTTGTGCCTTTTTTGCCACTGCTTGTAAGGCGATGTCTTCATCGTCAAACTTTGCCAATACCACAATCGGGATATTTGGTGCTGCTGCGTAAAATTCTGCTAAGGTGTTCAATCCTTTAGAATCAGGCAGAAAAAGGTCTAATAAAACTATGTCAAAGGTACTTTTGCTACAACTATCGATTGCGTCACTTAGCCGTTCAAAATGTACCACCTGCCATCTTTCCCCGCCTAAGTGCCAAAGTGTTTGCTGTAGCAATTTGGCATCACTGGCACTATCTTCTACTAAAAGAATATTAATTGATGCCGTGTCCATAAAAGAAATTTATTTTGGTGGGAACTTAACTGCTGCTAGCCAAAAATCATGAATCAACTGCCTAAATCAGCTATGAAAATCTCTTCTTCCTGTGTGTTCCACTCTCAGTTCTAATCGGAGGTTCCCTGAGATATCACTTGTCTGTCCGAAGGCATACAGTTTATTTACTAAAGGTCTATTTCAGAAATTCGAGAAAACTGCTATACGAATAAATTAATAAATATCAATCCGTTTGTTAACTTAGTAGTTAACATTTAGCTGATAAAACCTTAATATACTCTTGCTTATCCACATAAGTTGTGACAACGACCACTGGAAGTTGTGTCAACGATCACTGTTGGTAAGAGATCATGGATAATGGTGGCATAATCTTGTTGTCGTATTCATGCACCTACTCGTAACTGATAAGGACTCAAGGCGAGGCGCGAGAGTCATTGCTGAACCTCTACACAGGTTGACCTTGGCGTAGATTTGCAATATTTTTAGCACCATAAAAATGAAACGTTAGAAAGTCAGAGGCGATACTACTGCTGTCAGCAAGCGATGCAGAAGCAATTATTTTAAATTTGGTGCAACCCCTGAATACTGAACAGGATACAGAATTTGTTGATTTGTTGACAGCTAGCGATCGCATTCTGGCATCTCCCGTCACGAGTCAACTGGATTTTCCTCACTGGGACAACTCAGCGATGGATGGCTACGCAGTACGGTACGAAGATGTGCAGGGCTGTAGCGAGGAAAAGCCAGCAGTTTTAGAAATTGTTGCAGAAATTCCTGCTGGGGTGCAACCTCAATGTACAATTCAATCAGGGCAAGCAGCGCGGATTTTGACAGGTGGGGTAATGCCTGCGGGTGCGGATACAGTTGTGATGCAGGAAAGAACACGCACAGAAGAAAACTGTGTGTTCATCCTTGCTGCCCCAAAACCGCAAGAATTTGTTAGGTATCAGGGAAGTTACTACAAAGCTGGGACGCAATTACTACCAGCAGGGATTCGATTGCAACCTCCAGAAATTGCTGTCTTAGCTGCAGTTCAGTGTACGCAATTGAAAGTTTTTCGCCGCCCTCGTGTCGCTCTTTTGTCTACAGGTAATGAACTAGTCACACCTGACAAACCGTTGCAACCAGGGCAAATTGTGGATTCAAACCGATATGCCCTCTTCACTTTGGTCAAGCAGAGTGCTGCCCAACCCTTAATGTTAGGAATTGTTAAGGATGAACCAGAAGCACTCAAGGAAGCGATCGCCAACGCCATAAGTCAAGCTGATGTGGTTCTCTCTTCCGGTGGTGTCTCTGTGGGAGATTATGACTATGTTGAGCAAATTCTAGAGTCACTTGGAGGCAAAATTCACGTTCGTGCTGTTGCGACCAAACCTGGAAAACCCTTAACAGTTGCCACATTTGGCAACGATACACGTCCAGTTTTGTACTTTGGTTTGCCAGGAAACCCTGTTGCTGCTTTGGTGACATTTTGGCGGTTTGTACAAAGCGCCATCAAAAAACTTTCAGGGCTTGCAGAAAGTTGGGAACCAGCGTTTGTCAAAGCACTGGCGCGTCAGGAGTTGCGATCTGATGGTAAGCGCGAAACTTACGTTTGGGGTCAGTTGCGCCTCTTAGATGGAGTTTATGAATTTCAGCCAGCAGGTGGGCTGCAAAATTCTGGGAACTTGATTAATTTGGCTCAAACCAACGGCTTAGCTATTGTACCAGTCGGTCAGACACTTATTTCTGCGGGAGTTGAGGTGCAAGTGTTACAGGTAGGGTCTTAAGGAATTCAAAATTCACGCATTCGCTCATTCAAAAATGTAAAAGCCAATGGTAAGGTAATACAGGTATAATATTATATTCTTTTCATTAATTTATATTACATCTTTCCTATTGTTTAAAAAAAAGTTACAATAGATACAGAAATAAAACCGTTCATCTTTAATAAGCCACTGAAAAATTGATTTTTTCAGTCAGAAGGCTTGTGAAGACGGAAGTAGGGAAATATCCCCAAGGAACGCGCCTCATTTCATTCATAACCTTAGACAATCAATTTCTCAAAGAGGCGAAGCAAATGAAACTCACATATCGTGGTGTTGATTATGAACACAATCCCCTGATCCTTGAACCCACCGCTAGTGAAATCAGCGGAAACTATCGGGGTGGGACATGGAAACGCAACTACCCCAGACATATTCCTCAGACTCAACCAACTGCTGAGTTGAAGTATCGTGGTGTGTCTCATTACATCGGCGATCCAGTACAGGTGGAGTTCATGATTTTGTCCAAGCAGCATAGCGATGCAACAAGTGCTGCACAGGTTGGTAAACCAGAAAAAATGGGCGGTGAGTTAACTGAAACTCATCTCACCAATATCCGCCGTAATTTAGAACGTCGCCTGCTAGCAGCAAGAGAAAAAGGGGACCAACAACTCATTCGTTTACTAGAGGATGAGGCAAGGCAAATTGCATGATGGTTAGTTGTTAGTTGTTCCTCGTTTGCCAACAACTAACAACTAATTCTGACGATTGATCCAAATCCCTCTGAGTCCGGCTGCCCTAGCTCCGTGATAATCTTCTGTGATACTGTCACCAATATGCCATGCAGCTTCTGGTGAACAATTATGTTTTTCCAAGGCTGTGGCAAAAATTTTGCCATCAGGTTTAGCGGCACCTGCTTGGGTGGAAATGGTGATAGATTTAAAAAAGTCTCTGAGTTCCAGACTTTGCAAAACTGAGTAAATACGGGAATCGAAATTGGACAGTATCCCCAGTTCAATTCCCAACCGCCGCCAGTTGACCAAAGCTGGTAGGACATCGGGATAGATAAACCACGCCTCAGCAGTGCCGAAGTGGATGTAGAGTTCACTGAAAAAAGTAGAGAAATCGGAAAATTTATCGAGAACGCCTGCACCTTCAAAGGTGTTTTGAGCAATGTTAAACCACCAATCAAACTCGCGTTGGGGAATATCTTGTTCTTCTGCATCTGGAAATATCGGTGGTGGTGCAGCTTTAAAACTTTGGATAAATGTTTGATTCAAAGTATCGGCTGAAACTTCGACGCCAAATTCCTGCGCTATGTGACTATAAATTTCTCCCACACTGCCTTTGACTCCAAAGAGTGTGTTAACAGCATCTAAAAAGATAACTTTCGGTTTTTCCTTCATAAATTATTAGTTACTAGCTATCCGCTATCAGCGTTGACCAAAACAGCCTGAGTGCTGAGTATGTAATATTTACTCAGCACTCAGTACTGATGAAGGCTGACTGCTATTCAGACAGTGCCTGTATAATAGGGCGAGCGAGCCAGTTAAAACCAACTTTAAGTTTGTGGTCTAAGGTTGGCAGCCGATAGAGATAGGCAAGACGACGCGCTACGTATGCCAAAGAACCCTCTAGTTTAACGCCTAAACCAGTGAGGGTGGCGCTGTCTATTCCCAGTGCCATCATCTCACCTAAGAACTGATAGTGGAAGGGAAGCAGAGGACGATTGGTCAAACTTGCCCAGATGTTCCAAGCAGCATAATCTGCTTGTTGGAAAGCAGCTTGTGCTGTTGCAGGGACTTGCTGACCTTCAGCATCAAGACAATCTGCTAAATCTCCCAAGGCAAAAATTTCAGGATGGTCATGGACTTGCAGAGTTGATGTGGTGCTGATTTGACCGCGCTGGTTTTGCTTTACAGGAAGGTTTCTCACCACAGGCGATACTCGCGTTCCGACTGTCCAAATTACCAAATCGACAGGAATCGTATCTACTTGATTTTTGTACTCTAATGAGATGCTGTCTTGAGCGATCAATTCGACCTTGGTTTCTAAATCGATAAAGACACCCCGTGCTTCTAAAGCTTTGGTGGCTGCTTCTCTGTTGAAGTCTGGGGAGGTTCGCAAAATTTGGTCGGACACTTCAATCAGCCGAAATCGTCCTCTTTCCCCTAGTCTGTCTGCTAGTTTGCAAGCTAACTCTACGCCACTGTAACCAGCACCAACAATTGCTACCCTGATTTTATCTGCATCCGATTCTTCTAAAAGTCGCAGGCGTTCTTCCAAACGATATGCATCTGCGATCGCCCGGAACGGATAAGCATAAGATGTTGCCCCAGGCACAATATCCAGTGGTGTTTCACCACCCAGCCCCAACACCAAGCGGTCATAGGAAATTTCTGGTCCATCGTGTAAATGTACCCGTCGCTGATCTATATCAATTCCCGATACAGCACCTTGACAAAAACGTACACCTGTGTTATTTAAAAGTTCTTCATAGGGTGGGGCAATTTCCCAGGTTTGCAATTCCCCAGTAAGGAGTTCGTAGAGGAAGGGGGAGAAGAGAAAGCGATCGCTTTGATCCACCAGAACCATTTCGGGTTTTTGCAAAGGTTCCCAAGGAAGCTGGCTTAAGCGTAGGGCGGTGTAGAGACCACCAAAGCCTCCACCAAGGATACAAATTCTAGCAGGTTGTTCAGTCATCGGTCTATGGGAACGTCGATCCCAGCAGGGTAACTTAATATAAGTGTACTGATTTCTTTCGTTCAATTGCCATTAACCAGCAATTCCAGTACTTTCCCTCGTGCAGTTCATGTTCGCGCAAGAGCTTTATCTTAGCAAAACCACATTTTTCGTAACAGCGGATAGCACGAGTGTTCCACACCTGTGGATCTATGACAACTTTAACAGCTTGCAGTTGTTCAAAAAGATAGTTGACAACCGCTGAAATCAGTTTTGTACCAATTCCCTGGTTCCAGTATTGGGTTTCGCCTATAAATAAATCCATTGCATAGACATTATCTGTTTCTTCCAGACAATACATTTGTCTGTCGCTTTCAGGTAAGTCATTTAACGAGTAATACTGTAAGTAACCAATAGGGGTATTTTTATAGTAGAAGAGGCAGGGAATGGCTGGATCATTTCCTCTAACTATAGGCTGGTACGATTCTATAATTCTGTCTAAAGGAAAGGGATTATCTCTACCTTCATAATATTTCAATACTTTATCGTCAGTCAGCCATTTTGCCATCAACTGATAATCATGTATATCATCTTGCATAAGACGAATAGAGATTTCGTCTTTTTCAAGCAGCATATAAAATAGCAGTTTTTTTTGATGAAATCAAGTTGTTTGTGGCGACAATCACTATATATTGTAAGAAATATGCATGAAAAACTGCAAATGAGTAAAAGGCGGTTTGTACAAACTACAAATCGCCTTTAATTTAACATTTAGTTAAAAACGAATTAATAACCGCCAATGGTTATAGGTTTATTAGGATTGGCAGTTTCGTCTGCCTTGATGTGCCATTTGCCATCATCACCTTGCTTGTACTGGTTCTTGACGCTGTTCCAAGCAACTTGACGAGCACCTTCTTCACTTAATCCATCGCTGTGGGCAGCATTGAATGCCGCAACGAAAATCTGCTGGGCTTCTTGAGGTAGTTGTTCTTTTACATCTTGACCTAATTCATCTATCTTCATAAACCCACTCCGATTATTTAGACTTGGATTTATATTAAGAAGTTCAAGGCAGATTTTCCTCTTTCTGTAAGCAGAGATAAAAAATTACCATACCTTTGGCAGAGACTGAAACAGGAGAGCCAAATAATAGCACGCTTTAGCAAAAATCTTCAAATCAGCGCGGCAATAATATTGATGCTCATAGCCAAAATTGTGGTATTAAAAAAGAAGGATAATACTCCATGTACTAGAGCCAAACGCCTCATAGAACGTGATATGGTCTGCACATCTGAAACTTGGCTCGTCATGCCAATGATAAAAGAGAAATATAAGAAGTCCCAATAATCTGGTTCTTCGTCATTAGGAAAATCTAAACCACCAGCTATTTGCTCTGTATTGCTATTGCTTAGTTGATAATAAGTGTGTGCGTATAGCAGGGCGAATATAGTATGTACTAGTAACCAAGAACTGACAATCGTCATGACAGCAAGCATGACGTGTAGGCTGAGGAGAATTGTTGATAGATTTTTTTTATTATCACTGAGTAGGAACCCTATTGCCAACACGCTGGCACAAGCAGCAGCAACAATGAACGTAAAGATAGCTACACGTCCTTGATATTCGACTCGCGCAAAACGGCGCATTTTTTCTGGAGTCGCCCTGATCATTATCCACCAAGTCAAGCCTAGGAAACAGTCAGCGCCTGAGTTCCAAGCACAGAGAATGCGCAAGGGGAAACGCAGCCAAGACGGCAATAGTACTGAGACTAATGCAGCAAAGCCGATAGAAATAATCAATCGGTGCCGAGAATCAGAATTTTTGAACAATTTAGGTGCAACCCAGAAATTATGAATCGTAGTTGAACGCTACAAATTCACTTTATCATTCAAGTTTGACTACATTGAATTAACCGTCTCAAGTCCATTCCATCTTCCATCTCAGTCTTGTAATAGCTTAACTCTGTTAAAACTAACACATTGCACTATAGCAATCCTCCGCTTTGTTTGTGAGAATTCAAAGCCAGAGATCCCCGACTTCTTTAAGAAGTCGGGGATCTTGTTTCTCACGAATGATTTATGATTGCTATATTTTCAATAGAATTCTTGCAAAAGTCCTTATTTAGAATTTAGAACCATAGGTTAACACTCATGGAGTACAGATAATTCATCTGTGTCCATCTGTGTCCATCTGTGGTTTAATTTTCATTCCAATTCACTTTTGCAACAGGTTTATTCTTCCTGATGAGATGTATCGAGCTTTAGTGATTGAGAGTTATGTTCTGCGTTTTTTAAGTTGAGCAATTCGCACTTTTGGGCTGATGGGAGAGTTTTCAACCCTAACTTTGCTGTTGCATAAAGCCGACTAAACTCTTGCTCATAATGTGCGGCAACGGTAGGATTTTGTATAAACACCAAAGTTTCATCATTCAAGTAATTTCCTGAATTAGACCAGTTGTGACTACCAGTGATAATTAACATTTTATCCAAGATAGCCATTTTACTATGAACGCCGCGATCGCCTATTGAACTTGTGGGAAAACCAACAGTAGTTATTGGGTGCTTCCAAGGTTTAACTTTAATGAAGCTATTTTTCTTACCTAGTCGGGGACAAACACCCATAGCATCGTATGCTTTTGAGTAAGGTTGTCTGAAAAAATCCGGGTCTATCAACACTTTGATATCTTCAACTCCTTGATCATGTACACTACCAAGAGTGTCGCTAATCTTTTGATCTGAATAAACAAATACCGCAATATGCACGCTCTTTTTAGCTTGCTGCACATAAGAGGCAATAATTCCGTTACTGGTTGTTGCTATATCGTCTTTTGTGCTGGCTGGCGAGAAGTTAACCGTAATAGTTCCTGTACCAATTGGAATCGTTACGGGATATCTTTTTGGCTTACGAGATTTAAATAAACCCTGCCACATAGAGTTAAATTCATCAGTTAAGGTTTTGCCAAGTTCGGAGTTATCAGGAACAACAATCATATTGTTAGGATTGCCACGACTTTCAAAATTTCCAAAATCTCCATGCATATCAGATGTCGTAAAGTTGCCGCTAGATATGATAGTTGTCTTGCCATCTATAACGACAAATTTATGGTGCATGAGTCCACTACCTTTAGTTGTACCGCCAGATGTGTCATCTTTTATCTCAATCCCATTTGAACGCAACATAGCTAAAGCATCAGCAGGATATTGCTTTAATTCTTCATATGCTCGTTTATCATGCCGATTCATTCGTGCAATTTCTTCTTGTTTATATTCTGCTAAAGTTTTGTTGTACTTACTATCTATTATTACCCTCACTTTTACCCCGCGCTTATGAGCAAGGCTGAGTGCTTCAGCAACTTTGGGAAGCCTAAACTCCATGACTGCTATATCCACAGTTGAGTTTGCTTGGTTAATAGCATCAATAATTTGCTGTTCTAAGTTGTCCCCTTTGCGGATAAAATGTCGGTATGGGTCTTCGTAGGAAGACGCCGGATTTTGGTTAAAATAGACTTGAATCGCAGGGTCTTGAGGTAAAGGTTGGACAAGCTTGACTTTTGCTGAAGGTTTAAGAATGTTAACGAGAACAACACCACTGCTTAAAAGCAGCAATATGAAGATTGTTCTTCTTAAAAATTTAAAATTTTGTTGAGCAGAAGTAATAAAATTGAAAAGGAGTTTCATTAAAGAATTAGGAAGTATAGCGCATACATTTTACTCAGTTGGAAAACTGAGTTATATCTTTTCTCAGTATTCTTTTAAAGAGATGTTATAACAAGACGGGTATTACGGAAATTCATTTTATTGGCTTGCAATTACTTTAAGTAATGGCACTACATCGAAATTGTTGCTTTCGGCAGGTAATTTATTAACCGTAATTTGGACGGTTAATAGCCTCACGTAAAGATACAAAGCGTTAAAACTAACTAAGTGTTTTTCTTTAGCTGTACAAGCAGGGCAAAATATCCAACTATATATATCTATATATATAGAGATAGGTATCCACAAAGTTGTAAGAATTTGGCAGATTAACTATATAGTCTGAAGATACAAATAACCCGTTGCCCAACGTGTTCTCACCTAATAGGTTATGCAAATTTATCTAGATTACAGCGCAACTACTCCTACTCGCCCAGAAGCAATAGCCGCCATGCAAGCAGTTTTCACACAAGAGTGGGGCAACCCCTCCAGCTTGCATGAGTGGGGACAACGTGCAGCAACGGTTGTCGAACAAGCAAGAATGCAGGTTGCCCCTTTAATTAACGCACCTGATCCTGAATCTATTATTTTTACTTCTGGTGGCACTGAAGCAAACAATCTGGCAATTATGGGAGTTGCCCATTTGTATGCCAAGCCCCAACACATCATTATTTCTAACGTTGAACATTCTGCTGTTGCCGAACCAGCAAGGTTGTTAGAGTTGTGGGGCTGGCAAGTCACTCGCTTAGGAGTAGATGCTAAAGGAAGAGTCAATCCCATAGATTTAAAGGCGGCGTTGCAAGATAATACTGTGTTGGTGTCGGTCATTTACGGTCAAAGTGAAGTTGGAACATTACAACCAATTGAGGAACTAGGAAATATAGCCCGCAGTGCAGGTGTTCTATTCCATACAGATGCTGTGCAAGTGGCAGGACGGTTGCCTATAAATGTGAGAAATATTGCCGTAGATTTACTGAGCATTTCTAGTCACAAAATTTATGGGCCGCAAGGTGCTGGGGCGTTGTATGTGCGTCCTGGTGTCGAGTTGGTTCCCTTGCTGAATGGTGGGGGACAAGAAAAGCGACTGCGTTCTGGGACACAAGCAGTACCCATACTCGCTGGGTTTGGAGTAGCAGCAGAATTGGCAACTCAAGAAATGCCGACAGAAACGCCCCGGCTGATGAAGTTACGCGATCGCCTGTTTGCCCAGTTAAGAGATATTCCTGGTTTGATCCCCACAGGCGACTGCACCCACCGCCTACCTCATCATGTAAGTTTTTGCCTAGAATATGCTGATGGAGAAAAACTCAGCGGCAAAACTTTAGTGCGACAGATGAATCTAGCAGGCATTGGCATCAGTGCCGGTGCTGCCTGTCATAGTGGTAAACTGAGCCCTAGTCCCGTATTATTAGCAATGGGTTACCCAGAAAACGCTGCTTTGGGAGCTATTCGTATGACACTTGGGCGCGAGACAACAGAAGCTGACGTGGATTGGGTTGCAATGGTGTTCAGACAGATTTTGCATCGGCTATCACCTGTAGAATTGGTTGTTAGTCGTTAGTTAAAACAGTACCAGCCGCAGTGGTAACTGGTAACTGGTAACTGGTAACTGATAATGTACCCTACCCCTGACTTTTAAAATATAAAATTGCAACCGCTATCTGCGTTTATCTGCGTCGAGGGTGCGGTTAAAATCTCAATTTCAAAATTATTTAGCATGACTGAACTTCCAAACACTCTAGAAGATGCAATTGCCCAAGCCCGTGAAGCAACCAAAGCGGCACTCGCAGAAGGGTATAAACGGTTACAGATTGAAATTTTGATTCCAGAACTCAAGCCTATGCTTGTGGCAGAGCAATTTCTGCCAGTTTTTGAAGAATACGGTTCCCGACTCAAGGTTTTCTTCCCAGATGCTGGTGGCGCTGCGCTTGCTGTGCGCGACTGGGCAGATGTGCCGTTTAAAATTCTTGATATTGGTACAGGAAAATTACCTCTTGAGCGCAAAATTGAACCAGAGGATGAAATTTTCTTTCTGGTAGCCCCCACAGCGGTGGAAGTCGCAGAGGTGGAAAAGATGGCTCAATTAGTAGGCGATCGCCCGATAGTCATCTTAAACCCCCGCTTAGAAGATTTGGGGGCAGTGGGTATTGGTTATGCAGCGCGTCAATTACGTGAACGTTTCGTCAATACAATTGAATCTTGCTACTATCTCCGCCCTGTAGATGACGAGACTGCTGTATTTCGCTTTTACCCCAGAATGTGGGAAGTTTGGTTGGAAAAGAGCGGCAAGTATGAAAAGATTGCCGAATTACCGCAAAAGCCATCTGGTGACGATTTGGATTTCATCATAGCTAAGGCACAGTCTACTTCTGGCACACTGGATACACCAGCAAAAAAACCCAATGTGTTTAAGGGTTTGCAACGTTTCTTACGGGCGTTGAGGAAGTAACACTTTTACTAGCAAAAGTCAAGTAATCTCGCGTCAAACTTAACGCCAGAGGGTTAAGGACTGGTTCGGTGAATTTTTACTTGTCTTGAACAACTTCGGCAATTTTTCGCAAAACAGAGAGTTCCACTTTTAAGTCTGCTATTTTTGCCTGTGTGGTAGCCCGTTCAGTGCGACGGGCTTCACTAAGGCGCAAAGGTAAAGGTTTTGAAAATAAAAGCATGAAAATTTCATACCCTACCCGCTAAAGTTGGCTCCTAAATATTTAACTAATTCGCCTGCAATTGAGCATTTAAAGTTTTGTTAATGCGATCGCGTGTTTCTAACAAATGCGCCTTAGTGTACTCGTCGTTTGAACTCACTCCATCCAGTTTCTCATTAAGTTGTTTAAGTTTATACCAAGCTAGCGTGCGAGCATCTTCCGGAACGCGTTCTTTTCGCAAAACCATGCGAGTCAATAAGTCTACATATTGCCGCTGTAAGCCTCGACGAAGACTCGAAATGACCATCGGCTTGCCGTTTGGTTTCAGAACCTCAGTCCAAATACTGTTTTGCAATGTATCATATAATTCTGGTAAAGACAGAGATTGATCGGGTTTAGTTTTGAGTTCGATGTCCTTAAGGCGGGAAAGGCGATCGCTTGACAGCAAATCCGACAACACCGAACCCTGCATGAACAACACCCAATCATGAATTGGAAAATCCAAACGACCAGTCCGGGGAGAACTGCCCCAATGCCGCCAACGCGAAGGTGCTAATTTATTCAGCAGTTCTGGCGGGAAGCTGAGAGCATCCTCAGCAAAAACATACTTTTCTATAATCTCTAATGCCTGCCGTTGTTTTTCCACAGGCACAGGCTGAAATGGTAATTGCCCTCGGGAATCGCCAGGTTGAACTCTGTAGAAAGACTGACCACCAACATATTTTGTAATGTAGTAAATATTTTGGAAATAGTTACTGAATACCGTGCCAAATTGTTCTTTCACATCGCTAAAACTCTTGCCAGACAACAGGTCATCTTGGTTGAGACGCTGCCACATAACCCGCGCATTATCCAATTGCCAATGAGAATAAAGCAGCACATTACTGCTGTTATCCCAAGCATTGGCAGTGGGGTCAAGGTCAAACACATCTTCATCTGTGGAATAACTTAACTCAGGCTTGTCTGATTGGTTGGCAAGCTTATCCAAAAATGGTTTTTCTGTTGTGGTAGTTGCTGCTGGAATTGGTGTGTAGCCGTACTGAATCGCCCACTCATCATAAGGTCCGATCATCTTGGGAAAATAATCTCCCTGCTTAGTGCCTCGGGGTGCAAGATTTGGTGGAATATAGTCCATCACTGACGTAATCAGACCTTTGCTGCGAGTGATATCTCTATTGTTCATCTGTTCTGGACTCAGCAGAGTGCTTCCACGGAAGTTATGCCTTAACCCCAAAGTGTGTCCCACTTCATGAGCAATAATTAACCGTAAATATTGATGAATATAGTCTTTCATTTGCTCATTACTTGGCGGGACGTCTCGCAAAAGCTTCATTGCCAGTGAACCATAAGCAAATTGGTTAGCAGCTTCCATACCATAGCAAAGGTCGTACTGACCTGCCAGTTTTGATAAATTGTTGGTTAACCCGTCCATTTCCAAATTCTGCGTGGAATCGCTATTTTTTGCCTCTAATTTATTAGTGCAAAGCAGGCTGTTTTCCATCAACGCAGACAGCGGCGTCTGATTTTGTGTTTGGTTGAGTTGTACAATTTTAGGATACTCATTCTTGAGTGCGCGTATAAAGCTGCCATCTACGAGAATATCTGCATCTATAATTTCACCAGTCAAAGGGTTAACGCGGGATGGTCCCAGAGCAAAATATCCATCTACCGTATTAATCCAGCGAATTGTGTTGTAGCGTATATCTGCTGGATCCCAGGTGGCGTCATCCGGCATTTGACGCACTTGAATTGCATCCTTGAATCCTGCCTTTTCAAAAGCTTTATTCCACATCAAGACGCCTTCTTTGATAGCATCGCGATACTCTAAGGGTACTGCGTTATCAATCCAGAAGACAATGGGTTTTTTGGGTGGAGAAAGGGCAGCGCTGGGGTTTTGTTTTTCTAAATGCCAGCGATTAATGTAGCGGACAAATGGCTCTTTACGCTCGTCGTTGGATAAGTCTTGGTAGGCGGTGATAAAGTAGCCTATACGCTCATCGGCTAAACGCGATCGGTAATTGTTCTGTGGAAGTTCGGACAGACTATAATGAACGCGTAAAGTGAAGCCTCGAGGGTCTGCAAGCGCACCAAAACGGAGCTTTTCAATATTGACACGGGTGTTGGTGAAATTCAACACCGACTCGATTTCCATATTTTGGGGAAAGGCTTTCGCAGTTCCAAAATAGGATTTATCTGCGGCTGGAGCAACTCCTAAACTGAAAGATAATCCAGCCAAGTCTGTTAGCAGCACGTCGCCCAAGTCGATGAGAATTGTTTTGCGTTCTGGATGTATGCTTTTAATGGTAACTGAGTAGAGAACTGAGTCACTAAAAGAGCGGGCGAGCGATCGCTGTTGTGGATCTCCTTCACGGGTGCGAAAATTGACATTGCGAACCACAAATTGCAATTTGTTATTCACCCGTTGTAAGTAAAACAAAAAATCCTGCAACGGCATCCCACTATAAATTCCAGCTTCGCCAATGCCAGATTCTAACGTTGCTGTAGCTAAATAATTTTTATTAAGCTGTTCCGGCTTAATTTCTAGATAAATTTTATTCTTTTCCTTATCTCGGTACAGGGTAAACAGTCCCTGTAGTATTTCAGTATCTTTTACGACTTTATCAAACTGCTCTAATTCGTCCTTTTTTGCTGGTTTCGGGGTGACATCAGTTTTTTCATCCGGCTTAGCGGGCTTATCTAAGCTGTTCTGTACTTGCAAAAATGGTTGCTGTTCAGCTTTTTTAGTATCTTTAACTACCCACATAAAAGATTGACGCTGTGCTTGTTGCTTCCCATCAATCACCCAGACTTGCTGTGGTGGTAACCCCAGTTTCTGGAAGTTTGTAGCGTTCAGTATTCCAGACTGAGAGGATTTCCATGACGCGGAGGAGATGGGGCGAGAAGGAGATGAGGAGCCAGCGCCCCTTCGGGGTTTGCCAGTCGCCTGCGGAGGGAAACCCTCCTGCAGCGCTGGCTCACCGTGCGGGGGTTCCCCCCGTTGAGGCGACTGGCGTGGGGATGAGGGGGATAAGGGGGTGAGTCCGGGAGACATTTTCTCTTTGTCTGCTTGTCCCCAAGTCTTTTTGTCTCCTTGTCTCCTTATACCCGTGTCAACCGTATTCACAGCCTGTGTGCCGCTAGAAGCTGGTATACCTAAAAATAAACAATGCAACACAATAACACAACTAGTAAATCTTCTCATCTCATCCGTCCCCGGTCTTAATTTCTATTTTATTTCCAATATCTGTGTAACAAAGCTGCCTCATACTCTCTTTAACTAAGTGGTAATATCTGTAAACACTCTTTACCGCTTAATGACAAGCAGTCACCTTTCTCAGTCAGTTGTCGATACGATTTTTCAGCTTTGTTGTAGTCTCTTACAGTGGAGTTTTCCCAACAATTGCTTCTTTAGCACAGACTTCGTATTATCTTTACATCTGTCTCGGAAAGAAGTAGAGAAGTTAGTATAACAACTGAAATAAAAACAGGAGGTTACTGACAAACGAAAAACTTTTTAAGCAGACATTTTTTGCCCAAAGGCATAGCCTAATACAGAGGAGATACAGAGGAGCTTTCCGCCCTTAATCTGCTTACCAATAGTCTGCATTATTACGTCATCTTCATCAAATATGGTACTAAGTCCTACGATTTTCTCCAGTGCCTGAAACTCTATTAGGCAAGCAAATTTTTTCATCTCGGCTTTAGTTCATCAGCAGGTGCATAGTATTAAATATGACAATTATGTCACATTTCTCTCAAATTTGTCAGCTTTTGAGAACTTGTGTGAAGGGGCATTGGTTCAAAGAGATGTTAAAGAAAACATTTCTTAGCTCCCTTGCAGTTTCGCCTTTAAGAAAAATTCATAATAAGCAGGGCAAAAGAGTTGAGTGTTCCCGAGGCAATTCACGAGAATTTATATTTCAGGAGAGAGTACAAAAAAGTTTGCAAAAATGGACAAAATCGAGGAGCAGTTTAACCAAAAATAAAGGCGATCGCCAACTCTATGAAGAGATTTACGAGATACTGGGTGGTGGTATCCTAAAACCCGAAATTTTAGCACAAGTCATGAGAAGGCTCATGGCTAATAATCAATTTCAACCAGTGCAGTTATTTCAACGGTTAGAAGATTTTTATCAACGTTGGTGTGATGGGGAATTTATTGACTCCACCGCAGAACTTACCTTTGAAAAAAAAGCGGAAGAATTGCAAAAACAAGAAATTAAGCTGGGTCAGCGCCAAGTAGATATTTATGCTGGTTTGAATGTGATGATTTTGCTTTTGGAGTTGCATCGATATGCTCAAGAGCGAGATGATCTCAAACAACAAATTCACTTCTATCCATCTGGTCAAAGGGATAAAGACCATTTTTTTACATCTCAACTGCTTCGCATTATCAACTACAGCGATTCTATTAAGTTGGAAATTTTAATAATGTAGTTGGGCAATTTCTCACAAGGGGCAACTTTAGCGGTGCATACCTTGGTGATGCCAACTTGACGGGTGTCAACTTTAGCCGTGCCAACCTCAGTAGCGCATACCTGGGTGATGCCAACCTCACGGGTACCAACTTAAGTGGTGCTAACCTCAGCACTGCTAACCTCGGTGATGCTAACCTCAGCGGTGCTAACCTCAGCACTGCTAACCTCAAGCGTACCGACCTCAGCAGTACCAATTTGTGTGGTGCTAACCTGAGTGGTGCCAACCTCAGCCATGCTAACCTCAGTAGTGCTGACCTCAGCAGTGCTGACCTCAGCAATGTTGACCTCAGAGGTGCCAACCTGACAAGCGCTAACCTCAGAGATGCTGAACTTTCTCGTGCCAATCTCACTGACGCCATCTTCTTTGGTGCTAACCTCAGTGATGCACACCTCAACAGCGTAGACCTCAGTCATGCAGACCTTTGCCGCGCAGACCTCAGTGGTGCCGACCTCAGTGGTGCTATCCTCAAAGGTACTAACCTGAGCGATACAATTCTGTTTAC